>NZ_JBRILT010000006.1:0-149209 GCF_052977065.1 Shewanella sp. 125m-1 | reverse complement strand
AATCGCTTTTTTGAGCAATAATTCACGCTCTGGTTTTATTAATTCACGGTGTTTTAGGTGGTAATGATAGCTGCTTCGCGGGACTTCAAATAAGTCACAAAGTGGTTTAACACTGTTTTGCTCTCTCGATAACGATTCAATTAATGCTATCGTTTGATGCTGTCTTGCATTAAGAGAGCGGTAGCCTTTTTTAGGATGTCTTTCTCCCATTCAATCTTCTTAATTTGAGCTTCAAGCTCTTGAATGCGCCTTTGTTCTGGAGTGATTGCATTCGCAGATGGAGTAATACCTTCAAATTCTTGCTTTAGTTGGATAACCCAACGTCTCATCGCTGTTGGGCCTACACCGGTAGCCTGACAAGCTTCACGAATGGTATAGCCTTGATTAATGACAAGGTTAGCTGCATCAATTTTAAATTCTGTTGAATAAGTTGGTTGAGTCTTCATTACTTTTACACCGCTTTATATTAAGGATAGTTTACCTCATATCGGTGTACAGGTTTATTAAGCCACAATACTTTGCATTAACTCAAAAGTGTTAACGCGAAGACTAAATAAGCTGCCTTGTATAAGCCTGGCAGATTTGCTGCTGACCGGTTTGCTTAGCACGCTTTAGCGCGACTTCAGCATTGGCAATCAGTTGCTCAAGGCTTTGCTCTGCTTGATAAGAGGCAATACCGATACAGATCCCTTCACCTAGACCGTTATCATTGAGCTTATTTAAGGTCTCAATGGCAAAATAATGGGCCTGATCGGAGTCGGTATCGGGTAATACAACGATTAACTTGCCTAACTGCCAATGGGACATCTGGTAGCGGTGAGGCAGATCGCGTAACAAATGGATCTCCACTTCTTTTTGGCGAGATTCAATTTGGCCCATATCACTCATATGGCTTAGCATATCCTCGGCACTGATATCTATCATGAGCAGGCTAGAAAAGTCCTTGCAGTGCTGAGTTAAGTTATTGAAGTATCTTTCTAAATCATCTTTGTGGTTAAAGATGGTACTTCGCTTTGGTACTGAATTAAGGCCATCTTTATTTGAGTGCTTAACTATGGCTTGTTCAAAGCTACATTGTATATACTCAAGCTCTCCTGAATTATCTAAATAGCCTTGTAACGTGGCTTGTAAGCAACTGTCTTGTACATGATTCATCATCGCAAAAACCTGTCCTTTCCAGCTACCTTGGATCTGTAGCTGTTGGGAAATTTGAGGCCAGTGATGACTAAACTCTTCACTTAAAAGATGGATAACATTGAGTTCGGTGCTGTCTTCCACTTGCAATAGCGTGTTGAAAGCCGAGTTTGATTTGACCACAACGCCTTTTGCATCGGTGAGTACGCTGGCTGTTGGGCCATTGTGGAGCAAACGATTCAACATCGCCTCTTCTTGGATCTGTTTAAGTTCGCTAATGTCTTCAAAGGTTACCAGCATAAAGCGGCGATTTTCATCCTTACTGACTTCTATGCGCACACTGATTTTCAGCCAAATATGGGGAGTGGTATCTGTATATAGCTCGCTTTGCCAATGCTCTGTTTCATCAACTGTCTTAATAAAATCTAGATATTGGTCATCATTCAAATTGAGAATGCGCTGCAAACTACGATCGGAGAGCTCATCGATAGGCAAGGCAAGTAATTTTGATGCTGAAGAGTTCGCCGTTAACACGCGACCACTATCGTTGGCGATGATACAACCTAGTTCGCTATCAAATAGGCGATTAGTCATATCAATACTGAATTCTCGGGAACGTTGCTCTATACGATATAAGTGAGTTAAGAAAATCACTAAAGAGGCTAATAGTGTGATCAGGACTGACCCGATGATAAGAATATTACGCCATTGAGAAAAGTTAGCTGCGATGTCCGTATTTTTAATATAAGACACCAAAAAGTATTCTCTGCGCGTTTCATATTGCGTGGTTAGCTCTACTTTCAAGTAAACGAAGGTGGCCACATCGCCATGGAACTGACCAAAATTACTCATCGCCATTTTACGCCAAAGGGCCGGGTAAGACTGCTTTAAGCTACCGCCCATGGTTTCGGGGAGGCGAGTCACGCCCGTGCTCTGTTGTGCACCGGCATAAAGCAAACCTTGAGTATCTAGCATCATCAAGGGGGCTTGCTTGCTTGAATAAGCAGGTTTAATACTTTTAAGCATTTTAGACATAGAGTTATAGGTAACAAGGTAGCCACGAATACTCTGATCTGGATTTTCTAGCCAAGCAAATTGATATAGAAAGGGCTCAAGCTGGCCATCAATCGGAGTAAATTCTAATGGCGAGGTGTAGATTTCATTTCCCCCCATATTTCTAGCTCCACCGAGTAACGCGGGGGGCAGGCTTTCATTACCAAAATCGTTGCTGGTGGCAAACTTATGTTGGCCTTGAGGATCGTAAAGGGCAATACCCAATAATTCAGGGACGTTATCGACTAGAATGTCCCAGTTATTAAGCAGCTGTTGCTGATTATCTGAAGAGGGTAAATTCAGGTAATGTTTAAGCAGTTCAGCTTTAGCAAACATCTGCGTTCTAAACTGCTGGAATGACACTTTATCTGAGATTAGTGCGCCAACCGCTTGTAGCTCACTGTAACGTTGGGTTGCCCAGTCTTCCTGCAAACGCCTTTCACCTAAGGTGATAATGATATTAGTCAGAATGATGATCGAAACCAACAGCATACAGAGCTGGCTCGCGGCGGCTAAGATACGTGCTTGAGACCAACGGATCCCTTGAGCACTGATTAATAAAGGTTGTTTGCGGGTTAGCATGTATTGATATTTATTACAGTTATTATGCCTCGCATACTAACATGAATTAACATTTGAGATAATGTTTGTTAATCATGTTGTGCAATGCAAAGCATCAATTTAATTCAGTATTTTCCCCCAGAGTTAAACCGCTATCTAGCCGACGATATCTAACTCTCTTTGCTTAAAGTGAGCGCCTCTGTTTTCCACCAGTTTGCGGCATGCCTCGATATCGACGCCTTCGAGACCATTGATCGCTGACACTTGCACGTCGTTAACAAATTGAGGTGCAAGCTTAATGAAATCAAGCAATGCCCAGTAAGCTCCAGCTAACTTGGGGCGGCAATGTTGCTGGTAAAGTGTTTCGGTATCGGCATTGAGTGAAATCGATAGGCTATCAACACAAGTGGCTAGCTCGGGAAGAATATTGCGTTTATGGAATAGGTTACCGAGTCCATCCGTATTGACGCGCACTTTACCTCCTTGGAGCTTAATTTCTTTAGCGACATCGAGCAAAGTGGTTAGGTTTAGCGTGGGCTCGCCATATCCGCAGAATACATATTCATCAAATTGAGACACATTCCCAAGCTGCGCGATTAATTCGTCGGCTTTGGGTTGGCGGTTAAGATCGAGTTGATACTCATGCACCTGTTTACTACCATTGTGTTTAGGGCAAAACTGACACCTTAAGGTGCAGCGACCGGTAATATTAAGGTAACGGCTATTACGGATATCGTACACAAGTGTGGGCTGGCAAACAGTCATCATCGCGCCTATCTAGAATTGCTATCGGCAAAGGATAATGCTTTAGGCTAATTAAATCTGTTTACTGGATCGAGTTATCTAAACTCAGTATGTGGTCAATTTTAGCTGAGCACGACAGGGCTAATATTTAGCTGTTTATGGCTTATACCGATTGTTATATTGATGGCCTTAGACTGGGTGTATTTGCGTGGTATTTGGCATCCCTTTACGATCTGTTCAGCGCGAAGCAGAGCATTAAAAAGGGAGGCTCAACGCCTCCCTTTTATTAAACATGGGTTATACCGATGCTTGGTCTGACTTTGGCTGCCACCACCAATGGTAGAAGCGGCTTAGGCCGCGCCTAACATCATCTAAGATGATGTAAAGGATCGGCACTAAAATCAGTGTTACCACGGTAGAGAATAAAATACCAAAGGCTAAAGACGCCGCCATCGGGATCACAATCTGCGCCTGTAGGCTTTTCTCTAACAGAATAGGGACTAAGCCAACAAAGGTTGTAAGTGAGGTCAGGATAATCGCTCTAAAGCGATAGCAACCTGAGTCGACAGCCGCTCTCACAATACTGTGGCCCTCGGCGCGCGCACGGTTAACAAAATCGACCAAGATCAATGAGTCGTTTACCACAACCCCTGCTAATGCAACGATGCCACACAAGCTTAAAATGCTCATGTTTAAGCCTAAGATAAAATGACCAAATAGCGCACCAATCATACCAAATGGGATAACAGACATAATGATCAAAGGTTGGCTGTAAGATTTTAGCGGAATGGCCATTAACGCGTAGATAGTAAACAGTGCGAAGAAGAAACCTTGTAACAGGCTCACTAACGCGCTTTGCTCATCGGCGCTACCGCCATCAAGTGCAGTTGATATATTGGGATACTTAGCCTGCAGTTGCGGCAAGAACTCTTCTTGGATCTCACTGACCACTTTCGATGGTTCAACTTTGTTGGTATCGGCATTGGCATTAATCGTAATTGCACGGCGGCCATCAACACGAGTGATTGATGAATAGGAGTCGCCTAATTGCAGTTCTGCTACCGTTGCAAATGGCACCGCAACACCACTGGGGGTGCGAATGAGCATATTCTCAAGATGCCCCACAGTGCGGCGCTGCTCAAGTGGGTAGCGCACCATCACCTTCACTTCTTCTTTGTTGCGCAAAATACGTTGCGCTTCATAGCCATAAAAGCCATAACGTACCTGGCGAGCAAGGTCTGATAAGGTTAAGCCTAACGCTTCGGCTTCAGGGCGGATTTTGAGCTTAATTTCTTGACTACCTGAGGAGAAATTATCAGCAATATCATAAACACCCTCATAGCTGCGAAGTTTTAGCTTTAGCTCCTCAGATGCTTGCGATAACTGCTCGAGATTACTCGAGGTTAATCTAAAAGAGATATCACCGCCATCATTGGTGCTGGCATTAATGTTAAGCTTTTTGACTGCGATGAGTTCAGGTAACTGTTTACGCCAGGCACTGGCAATCGTCTCGCCATCGACATCGCGATCTTCACCTTTGGTGAGTTCGGCGAACAAGAAGGCTGAAGTGCGAGAACTCATATTGATAAAGCTGTGCTTTACGACTGGGTAGCCAAACTCTTGCTCCATCTCTTCATTCATTGCGTATAAGGCTTCTTCAACCTCTTGCACAACTTTTAAGGTGTTTTCTTCTGAGCTACCTTCGTCCATCTCAAGTTGGACCTGAATGAAATCTGATGGCAGATCCGGGAAGAAAACCCAACGCACTTGTCCGCTAATGACCAAAGCGATAGAAAGGATAAGCACGCCGACAAAAACCGCCACCGTATTGTAGCGCTGCACGATACAACGTTCTAAAAACGGACGGTACATATTGTGAATAAAGTACTGCACCTTATCGTTGAGCCCTGCCTTTAGGCGGCCTAATAAACCTAATTGCTCACGAGGTTTACGCGGTTTCATATGGGCCAGGTGAGCAGGTAATATCAGTTTTGATTCAATGAGGGAAAATATGAGGCATAAAATGACCACCATACCGATGGATTTCCAGATAATCCCTTGCGGGCCAGATACCATTAGCATTGGCATAAACGCGGCAATGGTCGTCAATACACCAAAGGTGGCAGGCATAGCGACTTTATTCGCACCTTTGACTACATTCTCCAACGAGTGACCATGTTTTTCTATTTCACTATAGGCACTCTCACCAATGACAATGGCGTCGTCCACCACGATCCCTAGCACCAGAATAAATGCAAATAGGGTTAACAGGTTGATTGACAGTGAGAAAGGCTCCAGTGGCATAAATAGCATGGCACCAAGGAAGCTAATAGGCAGTCCCATCATCACCCAGAATGCCAGTTTTATTTCTAAAAATAACGCCAAAATGAGGAACACCAATAAAGCACCATAGAACATGTTCGACAGCATCATGTTCAAGCGACCTTTAAGGTAATGGGTCAAATCGCCCCAGGTATCTAACTTAGCCCCGGTTGGTAATGCATCGCGTTTTTGTTCTATGTACTCTTTGACTTGAGCTGAAATATCCAGTGCATTTTGATCATCAACACTTAGCACTTCGATAATGGCAGCAGGATGACCGTTGAAACGAGTGTACTCAAGGCGCTCTTCAAAACTGTCGTTAATGGTCGCGACTTGTGGCAGCATCACGCGGCTTCCATCAGGGCGAGTGCTCACCACAATTTTCGAGAAGTCTTCACCGGTATAGGCTTGCCCTTTAGTGCGCAGTAAGATGTCGCCATCCTTTGCGCGAATAGAGCCACCCGGTAGATCGATAGAGGAGTTTTGTACCGCTTGAGCAACTTGCGAGAACGTCAGACCATATTCTCTGAGCTTATTCTCTGAGAGCTCAATCGCAATTTCGTATTCGCGTACGCCAGTAACCTGAGCGCGGGTGACGGCGGGGAGTGCGGCGACTTCGTCACGAATCGTTTTCGCCAGTTCCTTCATCTCTTGCAGAGACTGATCACCGTAAACTGAAATCCAAATGACGTTGTTTTCTGGCTTTATACGAGAAATATTAGGTTTTTCGATATTAACGGGAAACGTTGAGATGGCGTCGATGCGCAGCTTGGCCTCATCTAAAATATCTTGTGGATCGTAGCTGTCTTCGACTTCAATGGTTACCAGGCCGACGCCTTCACTGGCGATAGAGGTGACCTTTTTAATACCATTGATATCTTGAATGGCCTCTTCAATTTTTATATTGATCCCCTCCTCAATTTCTTGAGGGGCGGCGCCAGGATAGGCAACAGAGATCTGTAAATAGTTAAGCTCAAATGATGGGAAAATTTCTTTATTGATAATTAAGGTGCTGAATAAGCCGCCTATGATTAAAATCCACATCAATAGGTTGGATGCCACATTGTTTTTGGCAAACCAGGCAATTAAGCCTTTTTGGTTTTCATTTTCAGTGGTCATTATTGTGCACCTGCATTAGCAAGTTGCTCTTCGCTGTTGTCACTGCTATCGGTATCAGTATCTTGAGTTGAATTAGCCTCTTCACCTAAGACTTTAACCACCTGACCATTTTCAGGATTGGTAAGATTAGTCAGTGATACACGCTCACCGTCGACAAGGCTGTCTTTAATGTAGACATTTTCGAGATCGCTTTTGACAACATTAACGTCTCTGATCTCAATGCTGTTATCGTCAGTGACTATAGTCACTTGATTGTCACGAACCAAATGACGAGGCAGTTTGACGATCCCCTCGACAGTGCGGCCTTTAATGATAGCGGTAACAAAAGTACCATACTTAAGCGGTAACTGACCTTCGCTGCGTTGACCTCGAAGGTAAGGGTCTTTGACTTCAGCGACCAAGTAAACCATGCGGTTTTCAGCATCTATAACGCCTTCGCTGCGAATAATTTGTCCTTGCCAGGTTACGGTCTTACCCGCTAAGTCAGCACTTAAGGTTACGCCTGTATCGGGGTTATCGACGGATTCAAGATAGGCAAGGTCGTTATTTGATAGCGGCAATCTCACCTCGGCAATGCGAGTATCGTAGAGCTCACCTAGGTTTGTGCCTAAAGTGACGTATTGCCCAAGGTCGACGTTACGGCCCTTGATAATGCCATCGAAAGGTGCGCGAATTACGGTGCGCTCTAAGTTACGTTGTGCGCGGGCGAGAGCGGCTTGCTGAAACTTTACGTTAGCTTGTTCTTGCTTTAGTTGCGGTAGACGCAGGCCTAATTCAGGTGGAATGCCACCGTCATAGCCTTTCCAGTCATTCTTAGCCACTTCACCTTTAGCGACCTCTTCTTCTAGCGCCGCTTTTGCTTGAGCGAGTGATGCCTGAGCTTGCATTAAGTCTGCTTCATAATCAGATGGCTCAATAACGGCCAGCTCCTCACCCTTCTTGACTACGCCACCGGCAACAAAGTTATTTGAGATAGACAGCATGCGCCCTTGGACTTCGGTGACCAATTGAGTTTTATATTTAGGGCTCACGATACCGTAAGAGGGGAGGTTTAACGAAACGGTTTGCACCTTAACCTCGGTGACATCAACAATCGGGAGCGGGATCTCATCATCTTTTTGCTCAGGTGCTTCCTTGGTGTTGATCAAGAGCTGAGCCGCAACAACGAAGGCGAAAAGAATAAAGAGAGGTGTCATTCTCCGAAGAATGGTTTTTATTTTAGTTATCATCTGATCCTGCTTTTCCGTGCAAAGACTTCTTCTTATTGCATAAATTACCAGAGTCAGACTTAAGGTGGAATCTTTATTTGTAACAAATTTGTTTCATTTTATGGGTGTCGCTGTAATTGCTTAATAAGGCATCGAGCATCAAACGTGAATACTTGGCGCCATGTCGATCCAATGACTAAAGTTGTGGGTAGCATCATCCAACTCACATTGTATAAGTCAAATTATCTAGCGGTGACTCTAGCAACAACACAAGTTTGCTTAGCTTCTATTTGATGTGAGTGAGGTATTGATAAATAGATACTCAGATACTTAAATATTTAGATCTCAATGAATAGTGAGTCATTATGGTTAACGCAATGAACAACAAATTTAATCCGAGTCATGAAACCCACAAAGAAACGCTGATAAAGTTTCTGGCTTTACTTGTCATTATCGTTGCTTATTTTGGGTATATGAGTTGGAAATATAATGCGTCTACAGGTTTTGCATTAGCAATATTAAGCTGGAGTTTTTTTGTACTGTGCACACCCGTTGCTGATGGTGGGTTTCTCATCGCCTTTCCTGTGCGTTTACTGTTTAAAGTCAAGATGGCAACGACTCAAGTCGTGCTGTGGTTTATTGCTGTAGGGGTCAATGTTTACTTTATTAGCTTTTCTGAAAGTACTTATCAACTGACGTTTCTCACCCGATTACTCGAACATATTCTGACTCAACCTATTCCTTATTGGAGCATCCTCGCAATCAGCGCTGTTGGTACCTTCTTATCGGTTTATTTTGGCGACGAGATGATGGATGTCGTGACGCATAAAGACCGAGTAAAACACCATCAGCATGGCTTTAAATATCGGGTCATTTTGGTTGTCGGTATGGGGGCTGTAACCGTTACGGCGTATTACCATTTATTGCGTAGTTTAGGTGTGCATATACCAGTGTAAAGGGATAAAAAAAAGGGCCACGAAAACGTGTCCCTTTGATGTGAAAGAAGCGCTCTTATCCCTAAGGGAATTACTTCTTCTTTTTCTTTTTGTTCTTCTTACTGAAGTTTTTGCCTACTGGACCCGGCTTTTTCTTTCCAGGCGGTTTCGCTTCTTTGTTCTTTGGACGCAGATCTTTAACGAAACGACGCTTCAGTGGTTGCTCGATATAACGTTCGATTTTACCAACAACACGAATGTCATGGGCTTCAACTAGCGAAATAGCTGTACCTTTAGCGCCAGCGCGACCAGTACGGCCGATACGGTGAACGTAAGTATCTGCTGAGCGTGGCATATCGAAGTTAATAACATGGGTAATATCGTCAACGTCGATACCGCGTGCAGCAACGTCTGTTGCTAGCAAGATATTCACTTCACCTTTGGTGAAACGGCCCAGTGCTTGGAAACGCGCTTTTTGCTCCATATCACCGCGCATAAATGCACAAGTAATCCCTTCTTTTTGTAGCAAGCCTTCAAGGCTAGCGACCGCTTCACGTGTCTTGACGAAGACGATGGTGCGTTGCACATCTTCTTGTTTTAACAGTGCGCACAGCAGGGCAAATTTATGGGCTTTGTCATCGGCTAAGTGGATCCACTGATGAATTTTGGCTTTTTCGCTACGTGGTGCTTCAGCTTCAAGCTTAACGGGATTCGTTAACAGCTGATGCGAGAAACGACCTACGTCACTGCCTTCAAGCGTGGCAGAAAACAGCATGGTTTGCTTACGACCGACCGATTCGATTGCAATGGTTTCAACAACGGCAGAGAAGCCCATATCTAGCATGCGGTCGGCTTCATCAATAATCAGTACTTCTACTTCTTCCGCGTTGAAATGACCTTTGTCTAGGTATTCCATTAAACGGCCAGGAGTGGCGACTAAAATATCAACGTTCTTCTGTAGCGCTTCTTCTTGAGGACCGTAAGGGACACCACCTGTGATGATGACGCTGTCTAAACCTAGGCCTGTAGCAAGGTGGCTGGCATAGCGATGAATTTGGCTAGCAAGCTCACGAGTCGGTGTCAGGATCAATACACGTGCGCGGCCGCCATATCGACGTGGAAAGTCGAGAAGGTGTTGCAACGCAGGCAGAAGAAAGCTTGCAGTCTTGCCAGTACCCGTTGGCGCACGAGCTAAGATATCTCTTTGCTCCATGGCAACTGGGATTGTTTGTTGTTGTATGGTAGTGGGCTTGTTATGACCCATTGCTTTCAGTGACTCTAACAAACGAGGGTCAAGCTGGAGATCTTCAAATTGCATGCGTGGCATCTCAATAAATAATAGCCGGACATTATAAAGCTTATAGCAGAGACTTTAAACGATTAGATCGCCAGATCCTTAAAGCTTTAAATAAAAATCCTGACTCAGTTGACTAAAGGCTTTGCTGTACTGACCATTTTTCTCTCGGATATAAAGCTGCTGTTGAGAAGCCGTCTGTATATCTGTATCGCAATCGATAATATTTTTTGCTGTTAAATCATGGGTAAGCACCAGTATTTGACGATTCGGCGCTTTACCTTCAACGCTCGCTGCTAGTAGTTTGTGGCACAACCTCAAGTTATGCGTCGCCAAAATGGCTTCCAGCAGACTGACTGACTCAGTCGGTAATATGAGGCTAGCTTGCCCCTCGGGCGCTAATAGCTGCTTAATCGCTGCTAATAAAGCCTCAAAACTTAAACTGTCAGTATGGCGCGCCGTCGCTCTCGAAGCGCTACTCGACTGGGGTCCGTTAGCGAAATAGGGCGGATTGCAGATGATATGCTCAAACTGCTTGCTGTGGCCGTTTTGGCAATAGGCCTGGATATCACAACAGATAAGTTCTAAGCGATCTGACCAGGCTGAGGCATTAAAATTGTGCTGACAGTCGAGTGCTGCTTGGTCGTCAAGTTCAATTGCAGTGATTTTAGCTTGGCTGCGCTGAGCGGCCATCAGACTTAATAGGCCACTGCCAGCCCCAATATCCAAAATAGTCTGTGCCTGACTTAAGGGCGCCCAAGCACCAAGTAATACTCCATCGGTACTTACTGGCATACCACAGCGATTGTCATCAATATGAAATTGTTTAAAGGTAAATGGCATTGCAACAGGGTCAGTTTGAACAGTTAACTTAATTGTACGCTAATCAAACCTCTGCGGTAATCTACTAAAAATGATCTGTTGTTAATGTTTTTGGATGTGTTGCGAATTCATGCTGGTAAGTGGTTACTAGCTTTAGAGTGCTTGCTGGGTATTAACGCGAATGTGTCTGCTTGTGGGTGCTAATAGGGTGAATGTAAGTTATGAAAATTAACTGTTAACTCCTTGTTGTTATCTGTATCGAGATTGGGTTTTATTAGGTATGTCAGCTTGTTTATTAGAAGTTACTCTGATAATAGTATGCCCCTCTTTACTCGGTAAAAGCCCAGTTTTAGAGAAGGTAAAACAGTTTTAAAGCAATTTAAGCGATAATATTTCCGCTGCTGTTCATAAACTCGCCATGTATAGGCCGTATTTACCACGGAGCCGTGTAAACTAATCATTACGCATTTTTGTTGTCATCCAAATATGGTGCCTTAGTGGCGTGATGGCATGAAATAGTTAACTAAAATAAAATCTAGATGGGGCATAAAGTGCAAAACAATCAAATGAGTATCGCAGATACGTTAGGGTTAGGTTTCATGACCTTCGCGTTCTTCTTAGGCGCGGGCAACCTAATTTTTCCGCCTTTAGCGGGCTTTATGGCTGGTGAAAATCTCACCCTTGCCATGTTCGGTTTCCTTATTACAGCTGTCGGCCTACCACTGATCACTTTGATTGCTGTCGCTAAAGCAAACGGTAAAATTATGCAGTTGCTGCCTCCCATCGCAGCAACAGCACTCGCCGTGTCGATTTTCATCATTATAGGGCCTGCGTTTGCAGCACCAAGAACCGGCCTAGTTGCTTATGAAGTTGGCTTTAAGCCATTTTTAGAAGATACGTCGGCAACCTTTATGCTTGCAGGCTTAACGTTAAACATCACGCAACTATTCTATACGCTGGCGTTTTTTGGGCTTTCAATGGTGCTGGCACTGTTCCCTGGTAAGCTACTAGATAGTGTTGGTAAAGTATTAACCCCGATCCTTATTTTACTATTAATGGGTCTAGCGGTTTCAGTTATTGTGATCCCAGGTAGCGACATTGGCGCTGCGGTTGGTGAATATCAAAGTAACCCGCTAACGAAAGGGATCTTGGAAGGCTACAACACCATGGATACCTTGGCTTCGTTAATCTTCGGTATGTTGATCATCGACATTCTACGCAAGAAAGGCATTACAGAGCCAAAAGCACAGACTAACTATTTGATTAAAGCGGCCTTGATTGCAGCAAGTGGTTTGGCATTTGTTTATGTATCATTATTCTATCTAGGTGCGACAGCGGGTGACTTAGCTGCCGGTGCTGAAAATGGTGGCGTGATCTTAACTAACTACGTTATCGCTAAATTTGGCGCGAGCGGCATGGTATTGTTGTCATCAGTTGTTACTCTTGCTTGTTTAACAACTTCAGTAGGCCTTATCAGTGCCTGTGGTGAGTACTTTAATGAGTTAGCACCCAAGGTATCTTATCGCCGCTTTGTTGTATTGGTGAGCGTTGTTTGTGCAACCGTTGCTAACGTTGGTTTAGCGCAGTTAATCGACATTAGTGTCCCAGTATTGATGACGGTTTACCCTGTCGCAATTGCATTGGTTGCAGTAACTTTCTTAACTGAACGTTTTGCTTATCCAAAAACCGCGCATCGCCTGGTCGTTAGTGTGGCGCTGTTCTTCGGTATTATTGATGGATTTAAAGCGGCTAAAGTTGATGTAAGCATGTTTAATTTCATGCCTTTACACAACGAAGGTATGGCATGGTTACTGCCTACAGCTATCGTGATTATTGCTTGTATGTTTGTAAAGAAGCCTGCTGAGCAGCTTGCGGTTAATTAAAGCGAGAAAGCAGATTGTCGAGCGACTGCGTATAGCGCAAAATGGTTCGATGACATAATATTGAGGCGATGTTTCTAAGAAGCATCGCCTTTTTTATGGCAAGAAGGTTTAAAAGCAGGTTCTAGGAAAAGCAGAGACGGTACAAGCTGAGACGATGCAAGACGGGTAAAGCTGAAAGGAAAAAGACGGAAATGCCACAGCATAATGCTTTTGTAGGTTGGCATTTATGCCGTCATTGATGATGGGTAAAGCCCAACTTACATTAAATACACAATGCCGTCTTTTGACTGTATAGCAGGACGAAGTCCGCTCTAGCCGCGAAGCGTCCTCGCAGCGAGTATGCGAGCGCCCTAGGATCTAGGTCTAGGAGCAAGGAAAAGCTAAGACGGTAGAGCCAGAAAGACAAAAGACGGAAATGCAACGATAATGCGCTTATGCCGTCATCTTTGATGGGCTAAAGCCCAACCTACAATAAAAAACATAATATCGAGTTAGGTTTAAATAGGAATAATAAGTGGCCGATAAGTACACGCCCGATAGTTTAATCGATCTGTTTTTAGACGACATTTGGTCAACCAAAGGGCTTAGCGATAATACCTTAAGCGCTTATCGCACCGACCTGCGCCACCTCGACCGATACTTACAAAAACAGGGCGCAGAGTTACTCACTTGCTCGCAACTTGAGGTGCGAGACTATCTTGCTGAGCGTTTCGATATGGGCTGCGCTAAAACCAGTAGCGCGCGCATGATGAGCAGCCTTAGACGCTTCTATGGTTACCTTATCGTCAAAAAGCGCATCGATACCGATCCTATGGCATTAATAGAGTCGCCTAAACTGGCACGTAAACTGCCGGACTCATTAAGCGAAGAGGATATCGACCGCTTACTGGCTGAGCCCGTTGATGACGATCCAATCGAATGCCGTGATAAAGCGATGCTAGAGCTGTTATACGCCACAGGGCTTCGTGTCTCTGAGTTGGTGGGTTTGACCATGGAGCAGTTAAGTTTACGCCAAGGGCTAGTGCGCATTACCGGTAAAGGTGGCAAGGAACGTTTAGTGCCGCTTGGAGAACTGGCCGTGACTGAGATTGAGGCCTACCTTAAATTTGCCAGAGCCGAGCTATTAAAAGGCAAGCAAAGCGATGTGTTATTTCCCTCAAAACGGGCGCAGCAGATGACACGACAAACCTTTTGGCACCGCATCAAGCTATATGCCTTAAGAGCTGGAATTAGTACAGATCTATCGCCACATACCTTAAGACACGCATTTGCTACCCATCTGCTTAATCATGGGGCAGATCTACGTGTGGTGCAGCTACTACTTGGTCATAGCGACTTGTCGACCACGCAAATTTATACCCATGTGGCAACGGCAAGGCTAGCGACGCTTCATAGCGAGCATCACCCAAGGGGCTAGTTTCTGACCTAGTTTCAGGCTTAGTTTCAGGTTTAGTTTCAGGCTTAGTTTTCAGGATTAGTGTTGTAAATTTTTTAAATAGCATGTGCATAAATCTTCGCCGTAACACACTTAAATCAAGGGTTAAGTTCAATCGAATTTAAGCTGAGGCTGAGAGTTGTTGACTGGTTAAATTGTTTCAACAATTCTAAACTTTCCTAAAATATATGATGGGTTTCACGTCTGAATGATTTAGTTACAGCAAATAATTTGCTTTAACTTGGCTGAGTCTGTAACTTTTCAGCTCCAAACTAGGTCTAATCGTTTATACCCATAAGTCTGACCCTTACAGAGAGTAGGAATACCAATGAAGTTCACCCGAACATTTTCTTTGATGATTGCAATGATGATTGCGCCTGCTGCATTTGCAGCATCAAACAGCGCTGGTGACGAAACCGCTGCGTTAAAGCAAAAACTAAGTGACACGCTAAGCGTTGAAGTGATTTCTATTAAGCAATCACCTATCTCAGAGCTTTATGAAGCCTTTACCGATCGTGGTGTGCTTTACATTACTAAAGATGGCTCAAAACTGTTTCACGGTAATCTTTATGATCTTGATAAGGGCATGAAGAACCTAACTGAAGCGGCTATGGCTGGTCCTCGCGTTGGTATGATGAAGCCTCTTGAAGAAAACATGTTGGTTTATAAAGCCAAGAATGAAAAACACGTGGTGACTATTTTTACCGATGTTAGCTGTGGCTATTGCCGTAAGTTACATAACGAGATGCAAGAGTATAACGATCTAGGTATTACTGTACGTTACTTAGCTTTCCCACGTGCAGGTATTCCCTCAGCCAATGCTGATGAAATGGAATCAGTATGGTGCGCAGCTGACCCATTAAAAGCCATGGGTGCAGCGAAAAATGGCAAAGCGGTTAAACAAGCTTCATGTGACGCCAAAATCAAAGAGCAGTATGAGTTAGGACAAGCCTTTGGGATTAATGGTACGCCTGCAATTATTCTTGAAGACGGTACCTTAATTCCAGGTTACCAGCCACCTAAGGCACTATTGCGTACGCTTGAGTCGGCACAGTAATCTCAAAGCCGCGAGTGTAAAAAGTTATAGTCAAAAAGGTGAGTCTAGGCTCACCTTTTTTGTGCCCCTTTGGCAGCAGTCTTTGTTATGCTGGCAGGGTTTATATGCTGACATTATTTATATGAGGGTTTAATCCAACGTGATCCATAAGATAGTTCGCCGCCCGAGAGTGGATGATAGTCACCTTCCTGATACGTTTTCGCCAATCTTAAAACAGATCTATGCCAGCCGCGGTGTAAGTGCATCTGAGTGCGAATTAAGCTTAGCCAAATTACTCCGCCCCGACACTATGGCTGGGCTTGAGCAGGCCGCTAACATTATTGCCGACGGTATAGCGACGCAAAAATCGATTCTCATTATGGGTGACTTCGATGCCGATGGCGCAACCTCTACCAGCGTGTGCGTCCTTGCGCTGAGAATGATGGGCGCCCAAAAGGTGGATTACCTGATCCCAAACCGCTTCGACTATGGCTACGGCTTAAGCCCTGAAATTGTAGCGGTTGCGGCCAGTAAAAATGCTGAACTGCTGATCACCGTCGATAACGGCATCTCTTCAATCGAAGGTGTCGCCGCAGCCAAAGCGCTGGGCATGACAGTTGTTATCACCGACCATCATCTACCGGGCCATACCTTGCCGGATGCCGACGCTATCGTGAACCCGAATCAAGATGGCTGTGGTTTTGCCAGTAAATCCATCGCAGGTGTTGGTGTGGCTTTTTATTTGATGTCGGCGCTGAGAGCTGAGCTAAGGCGCCGTAACTGGTATCAAGAACAAGGCATTAGCGAACCTAATCTTGCTCAACTACTGGATATTGTGGCGTTGGGTACCGTTGCCGATGTGGTATCGCTGGACACGAATAACCGTATTTTAGTCGAGGCGGGTCTGCAGCGAGTTAAAGCTGGCCGCTGCCGCGTTGGTATTACCGCTTTACTGGAAGTGGCTAAGCGAACACCGTCACGTATTGTCGCATCAGATTTTGGCTTTGCCGTTGGTCCAAGACTTAACGCCGCAGGCCGGCTCGATGAGATGGCACTCGGTGTCGAAACCTTATTGTGTGACGACATCTCGCTCGCTCGTCGTATGGCATCAGAGCTCGATGGTCTCAATGCCGAGCGCCGTGATTTAGAAGCCGATATGCAGCAAGAAGCGCTTAAGAGCTTAGAGAGTATTGAGCTCAATGAAGCCGAGCTGCCGTGGGGAATTGCTATTTTTCAAGCCGATTGGCATCAAGGCGTGATTGGTATCTTGGCCTCACGCATTAAAGATAAATATCACCGCCCAGTGATCGCCTTTGCTGAAGCGGGCGAGGGCGAGATAAAAGGCTCGGCGCGCTCGATTAAAGGTCTGCATATGCGTGATCTGTTAGAACTAATTAATAGCCGTCATCCAGGGTTAATTATTAAGTTCGGTGGCCATGCTATGGCTGCAGGATTATCGATTCAAGCGGGTCAGTTTGCTTTGTTTGCCGATGCTTATGATAAAGCTGTACGTGAAATCTTAGCTCCAGAATTGTTAACCGGTGAGTTAGTATCAGATGGCGAACTGGTTCCCGAGCAGTTTAAGCTGGAGCTTGCCACTGAGCTTAGAAATGCCGGTCCTTGGGGGCAGTCATTTCAGGAGCCGTTATTTGATGGCTATTTTAGGGTTATTCAACAGCGCATTGTGGGTGAGAAGCACTTAAAATTGATCCTAGAAACAGAATGCGGCCGGGTGATGCTCGATGCGATAGCGTTTAATGTGGACTTGAAGACCTGGCCCGATGCGACGATTCAGTATGCTCAGGTGGTGTACAAACTTGATGTGAATGAGTTTAGAGGCAATCAGACTTTGCAGCTGATGGTTGAGCAGATAGAGCCTAAGTAGGCAGTTGCCCTTATCTAGCCGAACAAAAAGGATGCACTGGTTGCATTCTTTTTGTTTTTAGCCCTAACCCTCAACTTTTGTAGGGCAGTATCGTTAATTAGGTTTGCCTTGAGTAGGCTTACCTTAAGTAGGTTTGATGGAAGGTTTGCTTTAAGTACTTTGCAAGCTTCTAAATCAGGGACGATTTAGCAGAGCCAATAGGGATATATTTACGGCGTCTTGCTAAAGCACGGTAGGAAAGATTCCTTCTGTGAGTCCGAGCCACAACTAAGAGGAGAACCACCTTCTTCCGAAGGCTGGCTCTTTACTTGTTTAAATAAGCGGGTAGGCAATGAGCGCTAGTTACGCAGGCTTTAATGGTAAAACGGTGCTGAATTTCAATGATTCCATCGCAAAGGTTGAAGTGACATTGGTTAAGCCTGCCACTTGATTGACCAAACGTTTATAAAAGTGATCAAATGCCGCCATATCTTCAACTTGTACCCGCATCATATAATCATACTCCCCAGCCATGCGGTAAAACTCCATCACTTCAGGCATGGCATAAACCGCTTCAATAAATGTCTCATACCAAGCATGGGAGTGGTCACAGGTCTTAACCTGCACAAATGCGGTGAAATCAACGCCTATCTTACTTGGGTTGAGCAGGGCGACTCGCTTGTTAATAACCCCCTCTTCTTCTAAACGCTTTAAGCGTTTCCAGCAAGGCGTGGTCGTTAAATTAACGGCTTTGGCTAACTCGTTAAGCGATAAGGTGACATCGTGCTGTAGCATGGTGAGCAGCTGTCGGTCTACTTTATCTAGTTTTACTTTTTCAACCACAAGGTCATTCCTTACTGAGATTATCTGCTGTTGCTTATTTAAGCATTCTTATAGTTTACAATTGCACTTTAATAGAAAAACTTTCTCTTTTCTGCCTTGTTGGTAGAAAAAATGGAAAAATAATTCTTCAGTTAATCCATTACAATGAATCAAAGATTGCAATGACTATTTTCCAAATAGTGTCGATTACTAGAAGTGAGTACAACGATGAAACAACACTTATGGCCTTTATTCCTTGAAGCAGTTAAACGCGATGTCGTCCCAGCCCTTGGCTGTACCGAGCCTATTTCTGTGGCATTAGCTGCCGCAATTGCTATTGATGAGCTAGGGATAAAAGACCAAGCCAGTAGCATTAAGCTAGAGGTTGCTGTTTCTGCCAACTTAATGAAAAACGGCATGGGTGTGGGGATCCCGGGTACGGGGATGGTTGGCCTGCCAATTGCGGCCGCAATTGGCGCGGTAGCAGGTGAACGTCATGCCGGTCTTGAAGTATTAAAAAATCTCACCAATGGCGACGTTCAAGTTGCTAAATTGATGCTTGAAAACAATCAAGTGACAGTCGGTGTCGCTGATGTGGCTAATGTCTTATACGCCAAAGTCACGGTTTATTATCAGCAGCAAACGGCGAGTGTCACCATTGCCGATAGCCACACCAAGGTTGTCGCGATAGAAATAAATGGTAAGCAGTGTTTATCTGTTCCACAGCTGACGACTGTTAATGATAATAGCGATAAAACTAACCCGTTTACCGAGGCAAAACTGCAAGATATTTATGATTTTTCCATGCATATACCTTTGGATGACATACGTTTTATTATGCAGGCTAAAAGCCTAAATGATGCTTTATCCATTGAAGGCCTAAGTGGTAATTATGGTTTGAAAATTGGGGCGACATTCGTTAAAAACCAAGAGAAAGGCCTATTATCTGGTGGCTTACTGACCGACGTATTAACTCGTACCGCTGGGGCGTCTGATGCGCGTATGGATGGCGCTATGATGCCTGCGATGAGTAATTCAGGCTCTGGCAACCAAGGTATTGCGGCAACCATGCCTGTTGTTGTCAGTGCAGATTTTCTTAAATCAACTGAGGAGCAAACCATCCGCGCACTCATGTTGTCGCACTTAACGGCTATCTATATTAAAAGCTATCAAAACAAGCTTTCAGCCTTATGCGGCGCAACAACTGCAGCTATGGGGGCCGCAGCAGGTATAACCTATTTGCTTGATGGTGAGATTGAGCAAGTCAGTGCAGCCATTTGCAGCATGATTGGTGATGTGAGTGGTGTTATTTGTGATGGTGCAAAGACAGCCTGTGCAATGAAAGTGTCTTCATCGGCAGGAGCTGCGGTAAAATCTGCCTTAATGGCCATTGATGGTATTCGGGTAACGGGCACTGAAGGTATTGTTGCTGATGATGTTGATCAAACCATCCGAAATCTTGCAGCATTAGCCAATGGCTCTATGACCCAAACCGATGTGCAAATCTTAGAGATTATGATGCACAAATAAGACGAGATTTTGATAAAGCCTAGTATTCGATGAAGCTTAGTAATAGCGCTTAGAAATGGCTCTTATCAATAAGCTCAAGCTTAAAGCATAAACCTAAAGCATAAGCCTGAAGCTTAAACCTAAAGTAAAAAATTCAAGCCAAATCGGTTCTTAATTAAGAATGCCGATTTGGCTTTTTAGTTTCTCTATGCGATAAAGCAACACACGAAAGCCATTTTCAAGATGGCTATTTTTAAGACCGCTAGTTTCAAGAGAATGCTCACCTCAATCATTGCTAGCAGCACTCGTAAGATTTTCTCTTTCCCTTTCAACTTCTCTGTTTTTGATTATTTATCTGTCCATGTTATCCCTATAGATTGAACTGCTCATCAAGTCAGCATTTCGTCATCTACGGGCCTCAAACTCTCTCTCGCTTTAAATAATCAGACTAAATACTCATCTAGTAGGTTGATTTTTATACTTATTTATATGGTTTGCTGGCTAGTGATTTAGCTCACACATCGATTTAATTTAGTTGTGGTTATCACTTTAATTCGAGAAATGTGCGCCACACCTCTCTAAGTTAAAATCTAAAACATTGAAATAAATCACATTTTCAAAGGCTTGTTAGCGGATGATTAATGACTAATAAGGTGAAGGACATCAAACTATTGAGCGTTTAAAAGTGATTAACTCTTGATCTGGATCAGTACGAAAAAACGATGTGAAAAAATCGCTAGATTGAGAGTATTTTTTGCTAAATCGACGCCAATAGCGATGAATTTAAATAAAAATATTCTCTCCATCCTTGGGTATGCTCAGGCCAAGTAAACACTATAAAAATGCTGTTTTCCTATAAACATAATTATAATTTTTTCATGTCAGTGGCTATGGCCAAATTTAATGGAATTGACTAATGAGTGAAGTAATTCAAGGCACACCAAGTGGTGATATTCAAGCGCAACCCCTACACCAACGCGCCAATATGACTAAGGCCGAATGGCAGCAAGCAACCAAGTTTGACAGTGTTGACCTTGGCTGGATAGTGATGAGCATAGGTATGGCTATCGGTGCCGGTATTGTATTTTTACCTGTTCAGGTTGGCGTAATGGGATTATGGGTATTTTTGCTGTCATCTATCATTGGCTACCCAGCAATGTATTTATTCCAAAAGTTATTCATTAATACCTTAGCTGAGTCAAAAAAGTGTACCGATTATCCAGGCGTGATTGAAAACTATCTTGGCAAAAACTGGGGTATTGCATTAGGTGTGCTGTACTTCTTGATGTTGGTTATTTGGGTGCTGGTTTATTCGTTAGCCGTGACTAACGACAGTGCCTCTTACCTGCATTCATTTGGCGTAACAGAGGGCAAGCTAAGTGACAATGTATTCTACGGTTTAGGCTTAATCTGCGTACTAGCCTTTATCGGCTCAAAAGGCGAAAAGCTGCTATTTAAACTGTCAGGTTTTATGGCGGTGACCGTGCTGACACTGGTGGCGGTAATGGCTGTGTTACTGATGGCTCGTTGGGATATGGCGAATATTCCAAGCATGGGTGAGTTTGGCCCAATGCTGAAAAATGCCATTATTACCCTGCCATTTACCTTAACCTCTATTCTGTTTATCCAGTCGTTAAGCCCAATGGTGATCTCATATCGCTCACACGAAAAATCGATTGAGGTCGCACGTTACAAGGCTGAGCGCGCAATGAAAATTGCTTTCTCTATTCTGTTTGTCGTGGTGTTCTTCTTTGCGATATCGTTTACCTTTGCCATTAGCCAAGCGCAAGCAACTGAGGCGATGAATCAAAATATCTCAGCACTGGCGATTATTGCGCAGTACTTCCCTGGGTCATGGGCGACAGTGACCGGTATTGTGATTAACATCTTTGCGGTGGTTACGTCATTCTTTGGTGTGTTCTTAGCGTTCCAAGAGGCTTGCCGCGGTTTAGCGATGAACGTGCTACTGCGTAGCCGTAAAGAGTCACAGATTAATAAAGAGCTAGTGAATAAATTAATCACTGTGTTCATTATTTTACTGGCTTGGTCTGCAATTGCGTTAAACGCGCCAATCCTTTCATTCACCTCTATTTGTAGCCCAATTTTTGGTTTGGTGGGTTGTTTAATTCCGGCTTACTTGGTGTACAAGGTGCCACACTTGAACAAATATAAGGGCTGGGCAACTAACCTGATTATTGTGACGGGTGTTTTGTTGTGTATCTCACCGTTGTTGGCATTTATGTAATTGATTTGGTAAATCACGGATTAATGATTTAATTTAATTATTTAAGGCTGAGTTAGACTGCGTCTAACAACTAAAGTCGTGGGATTCCATCCCACACCCGGGCAAGGAGGACTGCTCGTCCTTATCCTCCTTGCATCCACCATGACGCCCCGACGAAGTTACATGCGTTGAATACGGGCCTCATACTCCAATAAAAATCGCCTAACGGCTCAGATGGGACATCCATGTCCCCCCGAGCCTGAACCATCATCCATGATGGTTCTACGGCATTTTCATCTGCGTACTTCGGCAACTTCGATGGGGAGTTGTGGCATCTATAAGTTCTGCATTACGCCGAGGTCATCACTAAATTAGTGGCTATAAAAAGCACATGATGTTGTATGGGCTGGCTTGAGTCGCAACAGCTTGTTAATGGAGTCAGAGGGCTAAATTGCACACGCTTAACAACGCGGCTTTACCATCTAATAGAGCAAGCTTTTAGCTTGCTCAGATAAAATCTAATATCTCTCGCGGCGAATAGGTTAGAGCAGCTTGCGCCATACTTCGTATTCTTTGATGCCTTCTACTTCGCCTTCATGGTGCCAGTAGGTGACTGTTTTGCCATTCTCTTCACGGGTTTCTAGCCAGCCTTTAAAGTGGTAGTTTTTACCGTGGTGTTTGGCGCGAGTGCCGGTTTTTACCGCTTCGGTGTAGTTGTCGCCATCGACTATGAAATCACCTGCTAGGTAACCTAGAAACACGCCGTCTTCGGTGTTGGTTAGCGAGAAGATATCGCCCTTGATTGATTTGACTGCGACTAAAGTGCTGTTGTCGGCTTTGAGAATGGTGCCATCTGGTTTTTTGTATTCACCCTCAACAAAATACCAATTACCTTCATAGGTGTGGGCTGACACTTGTGTCGATGTAAATGCTGTTGCTAGGACGATACTGAGCCCAATAATAATCTGCTTCACTGTTTACTCCTTTAAGTGATTTCTTTAAATAAAATCTTCCGTGTTGCTCTCTTTGTAAGAGACTGTTCTAACCTATCACTGTTCGTTGCAGGCGAACAATAAAGTGTTGGAATGATATATGACTACTTTGAGTTAATCGGGTAAATAGGATGATATATCACGCTTTTATTGCCGCTGAAATGCGACAATAGTCCCACTCTAATTTTCTATCCATTCTTGTAAATTTTCTTTGCAACCCTCAACAGCTACCCATGCTACGCTTTCATTTAAAGGCTATGCGCTTGCTGATTTTTCGTTTTTTTATGGTGTTTAACGAGTATTTTGTCCAAATAAAAGCGATGAGCTTGGCGCTGATTTGGACCGGATTACTGCTGTGCTCACTTGAGGCGTTACCGGCTCTAAGGCATAAATACCGAGCCAAGCGCCATGCAGGCTAGCTAATAGAGTTGCGATTGATGTCGGTTTAAGAATGAAAAAAGCCACTCAATCGAGTGGCTTTAAACTGGGCTGCATGTCTGGAACATTAATATCGTTGATATTAATGTTCCAAGTATTGATGCCTCAGGTATTAATATAACCGTTAGTAAGTAACGGTTTTAACGCCCTCAGGGGTGCCGACTAGCAATACGTCTGCAGGGCGCTTAGCGAATAGACCGTTAGTGACAACACCAACAATACCGTCGATTTGCTGTTCTAACTCAGTTGGCTTCATGATCTTCATGTTGTACACATCTAAGATGATGTTACCGTTATCGGTCACACAGCCTTCGCGGTAAACAGGATCGCCGCCAAGCTTAACAATTTGGCGAGCCACGTATGAACGTGCCATAGGTATCACTTCGACTGGCAGTGGAAACTCACCTAAGATACTAACTTGCTTAGTGTTATCAACAATGCAGATAAACTTTTCAGCAACTGCAGCTACAATTTTCTCACGAGTCAGCGCAGCGCCACCGCCTTTGATCATGTGCATTTGGCTGTTGATTTCGTCGGCACCGTCAACGTATACAGATAGCTCATTAACACTGTTAAGATCAAAAACCTCAATGCCTAAGGCTTTCATTTTCTCTGTTGATGCTTCAGAGCTTGATACCGCACCTTGGATATCATACTTCATGGTGGCGAGTGCATCGATAAAGTGATTAACCGTTGAGCCAGTACCTACACCAACAATACTGTCTTTCTCTACATACTGTAGTGCTGCCCATCCGGCGGCTTTTTTCATTTCATCTTGAGTCATTATGAAATCCCTTGTTAAAGAAAATGTTAAAGAAAAGGTTAAAAATATTGCTGATAGTATACTCGTTTAAGCCACTGAACGTGCCTGAAATTTACTTTAAAAGTGACGCATAATTGGTAAGGCGTTTATTTGCCGTGGATAAAACGGCAGTTTTCGATGCAGTTAACAGTTTATTGTCATGAGCTTATTCACAATAGCCGCTATAGTATGAGTGTGATTTAGATTGGTATTAGACGGAATTTTGGCATTCTTGGAGTGTCTTGGGTAATTAAAGGAGTCGATATGGCAGGGGCGAGTTTATTAACCTTGTTAGATGATATCGCGACGATTTTAGATGATGTCGCCGCAATGAGTAAAATTGCAGCCCGCAAAACGGCTGGTGTGCTTGGTGATGACCTGGCACTAAATGCACAGCAGGTGACAGGCGTGAGTGCCGACCGGGAGCTACCGGTTGTTTGGGCTGTGGCAGTCGGCTCGTTTAAAAACAAGTGTATCTTAGTGCCAGCGGCGATGCTGATCAGTGCGTTTATTCCGTGGGCTGTTACTCCGCTGCTAATGTTTGGCGGTCTGTACCTTTGCTATGAAGGTTTCGAAAAAATTTACCACAGCTATCACGCCAAAAAACACCATCAAATAGATGAAGCCGAGGCAAGTGCAGAGGAGATTGTCGATCTCAAGGAATATGAAGCCAATAAGGTTAAGGGGGCGATACGCACTGACTTTGTGTTATCTGCCGAAATTATTGCGATTACTTTAGGTATTGTGGCCGAAAAGAGTCTAAGTACGCAGTTTTTCACCTTGAGCTTTATCGCGATAGTTATGACCATTGGGGTTTATGGTTTAGTGGCTGGGATTGTTAAGCTCGATGATGCGGGGCTTTATTTAAGTCAGCGTCCTGGCGAGGGGGTATGGGCACGCTTTAAGCGTCGCTTTGGCATGATGTTATTAAATTCAGCGCCTTATCTGATGAAGACCTTATCGGTTGTCGGCACTATTGCCATGTTTATGGTGGGCGGCGGGATCTTAACCCACGGCTGGCATTGGGTGGGTGGGCAGATCACTCATGCGGCGCAGTGGATCGCGGCTTTTGAATTTGTAGGACCTGTGGTTGCCTTCATCACACCAAGTATTTTAAACGCGATTTTTGGTGTCATCGCTGGTGCGTTAGCGGTATTGCTGATGGAACTGTTTATGAAGCTAAAAGGCGATAAAAAAACCGTTAAATAGAGGGTGTCTCAGATAAATAACGTAATTTTTAGGTACAAAACCCAATGTCAAAGAGTAGGTCAAGTAATATGAGTAACAGGCTCAAACTCGCCAGCTTTAACCTGTTTAATTATATTGAGCCACCTTTGGCTTATTACGATTTTGAGAATATCTATAGCAAAGAACAATGGCATAAAAAGCAGGGCTGGTTAGCTGAGTTTTTAGCGCAGCATCAGCCCGATATTATTGGCTTGCAAGAGGTGTTTTCGGCTCAAGCCTTGGCTGAGCAGATGCGAGCTGTGGGCTATGCGCATTTTGCCACAGTGGGTGAACCAACCGTGATTGACGATTATATTTGCCGCGATCCGGTTGTCGCTCTTGCCTCAAAATATCCTTTCACAGAAGTGACCGCGATTGAAGCTGAGCCTGAGTATATTCATGCGCTTGGGCTAAACCCTAACTTTGCGTTTAGCCGTAAACCCCTTCGCGCGACAGTGCAGTTGCCGCAGATTGGCCTTTGCGACATTTACGTGGTGCACTTTAAATCTAAGCGCCCGCACCTGGATGAATTGCCCCAGCCAAAATTTTCAGAACCAAAACTTTCAGAACCAAAACTTTCAGAACCTAAGCTTTCACTGCAGAAGGCTGGCTCTAGCGCACCTTTGGTTAACTTTGGTGAGTTATTAGGGCGTAACAGTCTAGGTCAGTGGGCATCGAGCATTCAGCGAGGCAGTGAAGCAGCGTTACTGTTGCATGCCATGCTACAAAGACGGATTGAGACCAATCAGTCAATGGTGTTAATGGGCGATTTTAATGAAGAGCTCACAAGCTCGGTATTATCGCCATTAACTAACCGCGAACTACGTTTTGAAAAAGAGGGGCTGGGCGAGCTAGCGAATTTCCCGCTGACGGATGCTTACAAACTGTTTCAACAAGGTTTGCAGGATCTATTTGGCGTGGAGACTGCAGATAAAAGTCTTGTTGACGTTGCGGTAGAGGAAGAGTTAATGCTGGCTAAAGCACGGGCATCGAGAGCGCCGACTCATTACTACGGCGCTACAGGTAATGTGCTGGATTACATATTACTTTCGGCAGACTTTGACCCAAGCTTTGATAATAGTGTTGCCGAAGTTTGTGACTATCACACCGAAGACAGGCACTTAGTGAACCCAAGCTTTGAGCGTGATAGCCAAAGTAGCGACCACGCGCCGGTTATTTGCACCTTACGCATTAGGCGCTAATGCTAAAGCTGGCTTTGTAGAGATGTTATACCAATCAGTATAAGAAGTTGATCTACTCAGAGCGGTTTTTGGCAAACTAATTCAAGGCGAATAGCTGTAAGAATGGCTATTCCCTTGTAAAGCTGTTCAACGCTGAAGTAGGCAGCCAAAAACGCTCCAGAATGGCGAGTTTTAGCGGCTCAGCTGCAGCGACTCTTAATGAACAAGAGGGAGCTAAACCCTAGTTCAACTATGCTCTTCACTCGTTGCCTTGCATCAGAACCGCTAAATTCTCGCTGAGCGACCAAATCTTTATACTTATTGGTATTATTCTATCCACTGACCGTCTTTATAGACTCGTGTTTCTTTGAGCGTTCCATCTTCATTAAAATATGTCCACTGTCCAGTAGGTCGGTCATTTTTGTGAAAAGATTCACGAGCTAAGGCGCCACTTTCATAATAAAGCAGCCATTTCCCGACTGCTTCGCCCGCCTCAAATTGGCCTTGTTCTTCTACTGTGCCATCTTCATAAAACTTGGTTATGATCCCATGCGGTTTGCCATCTTTAAAGTGTTCGGTTCTTGTTACTCTGGCATAGATGTCATAGCTTATGACTTCTCCTTGGAGTAGACCGTCGATAAGGTAACCTTTAGCCCTAACTCTTTGCTGGCTGTCCTTATCTAAAAATATCCCAGTATAGAGAGCGTCTTGATAGTAGATAACACCACCTCTTTGCTCTAACTCGTCAAAGATCACGCTTTGCTCTGTGCTGCTACAGCCGCTAAGTAACGTAATTAATACTGCCAATACTGAAATAGCCCTACACATTATCCTTTGTTCCTTTTAGGTGGAAGACCACTAAATTTTTTTTGATGCTTTGCTGACAGCAATAACCTGCCGATTAAATTAATTGATATTTAACAATCGGTTTACATCTTTGTCTTCTTCGTGTCATGGTGGTGCTTTAGCATTCCATCTGATTAGACCTCGTACCACATAAGTAGAACTAGAACGTAATATTAAAGGAATAATAACAATGAAACGACCTGTTACTCGTAGAGATTTTTTAGCCATGTCTGCTAAAGGTGTGGGCGCTGCAGTTGTATCTTATGGCCTGATGGGCTGTAGCAGCGATGATGACAATGACATCTATGCCGAGTTTCTCCATGGCCTTGCTAGTGGCGATCCTAGCCATGATGCGGTGATACTTTGGACCCGCGTTACGCCAGAAAGTGATGGTGACATTAAGGTGTCGTGGGAGGTGGCGACCGATGCCGCATTTACCCAGTTAGTGAGTAATGGCGAAACCATCACTAACAGCGATAGAGACTATACGGTTAAGGTTGACGCCATGGGGCTCGAGGCTGGTACTCAGTATTTTTACCGCTTTAAAACCGGCAATAAAACTTCACAAGCAGGAATGACTAAAACCTTACCACAGGGCGCTATCGATAGTGCTAAGTTTGCCGTGGTGTCTTGCGCCAACTTCCCAGCTGGTTATTTTAATGTCTACGAGATGGCTTCAAGAATGGATGATCTTGATGCGGTTATTCATCTTGGCGATTACATTTACGAGTATGCCCGTGGTGAATATGCTAGCGAGCGCGCAGTGTCATTAGGACGCGAAGTCTTACCTGAAGGCGAGCTTATGAGTCTGTCTGACTATCGCACTCGTTATGGCCAATACCGTAGTGATATTAGCTTGCAAAAGCTGCATGGTAAAACGCCGTTTATTACGGTGTGGGATGACCATGAAGTGGCGAATGATAGCTGGCGTGACGGCGCTGAAAATCACAATGATGGCGAAGGGGATTTCGATGCGCGCAAAGAGGCGGCACTGCAAGCCTATTTCGAGTGGCTGCCTATTCGTCCGTGGCGAGAAGGCAATCATGAAGAGATCTACCGCTCATTCCAGTTTGGCGACTTAGTCGATTTACATATGCTAGATACGCGCCTGATAGGCCGTGATAAACCGCTCGATTACGTTGAATATATGAATGGTGCTGGTGGCTTAGATAGCGCACGCTTTATGGCAGATATCACAGATACAAATCGAACTATGCTAGGCCAAGAACAGCAGGCTTGGTTGCAAACGGCGCTACTGACGTCGACGGCCACATGGCAGGTCTTGGGGCAACAGGTATTGATGGGGAAGATGATGCTACCTGCGGCGATTGCGACTCAGCAGTTGTCTATTCCTGAGTTTGGTCAGTTAGCCGCATTAGCCCAGTTTGCAGCCAGAAAAGCGGCGGGCGATCCGACTCTGACTGAAGATGAGTTGAAGTACTTAGCCTTTTACGGCGATAAGTTAACGCCGCAGGCGATGGCACTGTTACAGCTGCCATCAATCCCTTATAACCTCGATGCATGGGATGGCTACGCTTACGAGCGTGAAGTGATTTTGGCAACGGCTAAGTCACAAGCCAAAAACCTAGTGGTGATAGCTGGTGATACTCATAATGCCTGGGCGAATGAGCTAAAAGATGCAGCTGGAGATGGTGTGGGGGTTGAGTTCGCGACGAGTTCTGTATCTTCACCTGGGCTTGAGTATTACCTTGGCATCGATGCTAAAGATATTCCGGCAACAGAGGCGGCCATTGTCAATTTGGTTGATAACCTTGCTTATGCGAATCTAATGAATCGAGGCTTAATGACCCTGACCTTTACTCATGAAGAGGTGCGTAGCGATTGGCGTTATGTGGATACGATTTATACTCGCGACTTTACAGAAGACACCGAGCGAAACTTCTCTATGGTAACGAAAGCCGGTAGCCATACACTTGAAATGGCCAAAGCTTAAAACAGCTATGCTTAAGCGTTATCCTTAGCTTTCATTTACAGATGGTTTCGATTTAGCTGTATTCGATGAACAAAACTGATGAACAAAACAAAGCCGCCTTTTAAGGTGGCTTTATTTTTTAGTGATAACGACATAAGTTTTTCGGCTTTTTTGCAGCAATACAGATTAATTTAGTATAAAATTTGCCTCCAAAATCCGGTGGGTGCTTAGACTTTGAGCGGTTAATTCGTTTTGACGATTAACAGGCCCCATTCCAGATCTTGGAATAGATGTCATCACCTGCCTTTTTGTACTAATCAGCTAAACTACTTTTGATCTATTCTTATTGGATGACTGTGAGTTAGTGGAAATACACTATTTAAATTAACTCATTGTTTTTATAATCTAATTTGTAACTCTCCTCGTCAGAGTGTTGCTGTAAATAGATCAATTGATGTTATGAAAGGTATAAGACCTAATTTAGATATTAATAACAAGATGGGGACGGTCAGATGTCAGAGAAATGCTTTATTACTGCGCAAGAGTTGCTAGAAGATTCTTTTCGCTTAGCGGCACAAGTTTACGAGAGTGGCTTCCGTCCACAGTTCATCGTGGGTATTTGGCGTGGTGGTGCTCCAATCGGTATTGCGGTGCAAGAGTTTTTCGATTTCAAGGAAGTTGAAACTGACCATATTGCTGTACGTACTTCATCTTACTATGGCATTAATAAGCAGAGTAAGCAGATCAAGGTGCACGGCCTACATTACATTGTAGAAAACGCTAATGCCGGTGATGGCCTATTGATTGTTGATGATGTGTTTGATTCGGGTCGTAGTATCCATGCACTAATGGAAAACTTGAGCGACCTTATGCGCTTAAATATGCCAAAAGATGTGCGTATTGCCTGCCCATACTATAAGCCTCAAAATACCGCCGTACCTTTAAAGCCTGACTACTTCATTCATGAGTCAGATGAATGGTTGGTATTCCCGCATGAAGTCTCTGGTCTGTCGGCAGAAGAACTTGCCGAAGGCAAGGGTGACTTAAAGAACATTAAACACCTATTCGTTTAAGCTTGTTTCAGTGTCAGTTCACTAGAGCTTGAGCAGGACTGAACTGAGCTGCATTAGCTTGAATAAGTAGTAAAAAGCCACCGACAGGTGGCTTTGTTATTTTAAAAGAAGGACCTAGATCCTAGGGCGCTTCGCTGCGAGGACGGGCTTCGCCCTGCTAGGTACAGCAAAAGCCAAGCTGTTATCTTTTGCTTTGCCGTTTTTCCCATTTTTTACTTTCCTAGCACCTAGCACCTAGCACGCTTTGCGTTGAGAGTGGACTTCGTCCTGCTATAAAATCAAAAGAGGGTATTGTGTTTTTTAATGTAGGTTGGGCTTTAGCCCATCAAAGATGACGGCATAAATGCCGACCTACATTATAAAAAAGGCCCTAGGAAAGCAGGTTCTAGGAGTAAAAAAGGGCAAAAGTGTTACTCGCTGAGCTGGATAGATGGCTTTTTTGTTTTTCCTGCTTATCCCGTCTTAGCATTTTCCTAGGACCTAGGACCTGATTCTCCTGCCTTTCTTAGCATCTAAAGCTTATCTATCTCATCTTTAAGTTGATAAGACTTATCGGTGACAATCTTTTCTAGGGTGACAACTCGCTCTTTAAGCTCGATAAGTTCGGCTTTAACGTTCGTTAATTCATCGAGTTCGACCCGCCCTTTATTTTTGTTGTATTCCTTAAATGCGGCGAAAGAAAAAACACCTATAATAGCTAGCGCGGCAACCGTAAAGGGCCCCATATGTCGCTCCTTGATGAGTAATAGTGCAACTCAATTATAGTGCTAAAAGAGGACTTAGTATGATTTGGACTTTGGAAGAGCAGGTCCTAGGTATAGCAGCCATCAGCGTTACATCTTAGCCTTGGATTTCGTTTTGGCTTTTCCGGCTTTTATCGTCTTATACTGATTGGTCTTAGCTTTCCCTAGAACCTTATTTCCCGTCCAACGCTAACTTAGTTTTGATCCGTAAACAGGTTTGTTCTTGCTGCACCGCATCTTTTAATGCCCGCACAGCGAGCGCCGACAGTGACGTTTCAGACTCGATAATCTGCTTTAATGTGACAACATTGCCGTAGCTACAATCTTGTGGGATCAGTGTCTCGCTATAGCTTCGCATAAACACTGGGCCTTTATTTACGTCGAGCTTTATAAGTGCGCTTAAGCGCTGCTCTGCGGTCGTGGCGCTAAGGCGTTTCTGCTCACTTGGATATAGGTTTTGCATAACGGTGCGCACCTTAGCAAAAGGCAGGTTGGTAACACCTTGCGTGCGGCTTAACCATAGCTGCTTGCTCCCCGGTTCTGGACGAATGACCTCTGCGGCGATTGCCGATTTTTGGCCGCTATCAGAGTTATCGGCAGAGCGTTCTTTGTTGAGCCAATAGCCTGCGTTACGGTGCCCATAGCGATTGAGGTGGATGACCATTTTCCAGCGAAGATCTTGGTCTATCTTTATGCCTTTAATATTAGCGGTTTGCTTTAATAGTGAATCGATATGATTTAAGGCACTGTTGCTGCGGCTAAATTCGATGTAGGTATCAAGCCAGCGCCGCTGAATATCATGATTGCCTGTATTGACCATCACTTTACGCAGACTCATCTGTTCAATCGCTCGTATGGCCATCTTGGCGTAGTGCTGGTGGCTAGGCTCCATTTTATCAAGATAAACTCGGGTATCAGACAGACTTGTTAACACTTGATCTAAGATGATCAGGTCGCGTTCGCCGGGTAAGTTGATGAGCACAGTGCCCATGTAGTCTTTTAGCGATAAGTCGCCGTTTTCAACACTGTCCCATAGGCTTTGCCACAACATGGATCGAAGTAATGGGTCATCTACGGATGATAAGTTCGTGCGCGCAGTGTTAAATGATGTTTTATCAAGACTGACTTTGACAAAGCCCCAGTCTTGATAGTTGGGATAAACTAGAGCTGGGCAGTGCAGGCCGATGACCTGTTTAACCTCTGTGGTTTCACCGCTGTAGATCACGGGAACACTAATGTTGTGGTGTAAGCGGTCTCGGCCCTGGGTAAATAGACCAAGCAGCACTTTTTGCTCTCTTAAGGTGGGTAATCCACTCGGAGCCGTTTGTTTTAGGCTAAAACGGCTAATGCGGCCATTGTTGCAGCTAAACTCAGCTTGCAGGGTGTTGACTCCCGCATGATTCAACCAATCTTGGCTCCATTGGCTAAGATCGCGTTTAGCGGCCAGCTCAAGGCTGGTAATAAAGTCTTTTAACTCAGCATTTTGATAGCTGAACTGAGTTAAGTAATGTTGAACCCCTTGTTGGAACGTTTTTTCCCCTAACAAGTAGTTGAGCTGCTTAAGCGTCGATGCGCCTTTGGAGTAGGTGATAGCGTCGATATTATCGAAGGCGTTTTGGCTCGATGCAACGGGCACTTCTATAGGGTGGGTGCTGGCAGAGCTATCTTGATGATAAGCACTCTGTTTGTTTTTGGCGTAAAAGCTGCGCCAGGCATGGCTAAATTCTGTGGCTTGGCTGGTGGCAAGTGTCCCCATAAATGAGGCAAAGCTTTCATTTAGCCATAAACCGTTCCACCATTTCATGGTGACCAGATTACCAAACCATTGATGGGCCATTTCGTGCATGATCACGCTAGCTAGCCGTTGTTGTTGCACGCGGCTCATTTCACCATCGGTGAGAAAACGACTTTCACTAAAGGTAATTGCTGCGGCGTTTTCCATTGCACCATAAAGAAAATCTGGCACTAAAACTTGATCGTATTTTTTAAATGGATACGGGATCCCAAAGTAGTTATCAAAGAAAGTGAGTCCCTGCTGGGTATAGGTAAACCAGCCTTTTTCATCAACTTGTTTGGCCACTGATTGTCGAGCAAATAAGCGCAGTGGATACTTGCCTGAGTTATCTTGCCATTCGTGATAAGGGCCTGCGTGCATGGAGAAGTTATAGGGGCTAAGTTTAGGAGACTCTGGAAATAGCCAGCGGCGCAGCTTTCCTTGGTCGCTAACTGAGGTTTCTCTCATCGCACTGATCACCGTCCACTCTTTTGGAGCTGTCACCGCTAAGGTGTAACGGGCTTTAAGATCGGGCTGGTCGAAAACGGCAAACATCTGCTGCGCAGCAGCGGGCTCAAAATGAGAATAGAGGTAGACCTGACCATCGACAGGGTCGACAAAGCGGTGCAGGCCTTCGCCATTACTGCTGTAATCTCGCGTGAATGCCACTTCAATGGTGTTGCTACCGCTGTTGAGTAAGCGTGGATTTAGGCTGATGTAGCTGTTGTTATAGTTGGGGTAGACCTTAGTACCATTAATAATGAAGCTGTTAATGGTTGCTTGGTTGAGATCTAAGCTCAGCGGTTGATCTGTATCGCTAAGCTCAAAACTAACTTTGCTTGTAGCGCTAAAGCTTTGCTGATCGGTTAAGGTGAAATCGAGATCATAATGCACATCAGATATGACAGCAGAGCGCTGCGCAGCAACCTCTTGGCTGATATAGGGCGTATTATCCCGCGGGATATTGACTTGTTTACTGCTGGCATTTCCGGCAATCACAGAACAAAATAAAGCGGTTAAACCGATATGCAGCAACTTCAAAACAGCATCCTTAATATCAAAGCTAATGAGCCTTAGCGTTTATTATTTTTTAAATAGAGTCTCTGCTGGTGACGCAATTGCAGTCTAATCCTAGCAGCAAGGCCATAAGTTACCTTATTTCTAGTTAGCGAAGAAGTATTAACGCGCTTCAATTTTTGCCAATAAAAAGCCAGCGTAATGCTGGCTTATTTATGACGAGAAAATTCGTTAAAGAATTATAGTCCTAAGAAAGACTTAGACTTAACCTTACGAATTTCTTTTTCGTCAGACCATTCGATAAGACCCGTTTCCAAGTCCATTAAACGCATGGTCATCTTGTAGTAAACATCTTTAGTGCTACCATCTTGCTTCACGATGCTAGATAGGTTGCCGTATAGCATGTACTGAGCACCAATTTGACGACCGAAGTTAATCGCAGTCGATGGATCAACCATGCCTGAATTGTTTTGGTAGTCTAGCTGCTTACGTACTGAGTCCACTTTTGTCATGTCGATAAAGCGGAACTTACCAGAACGAAGTAGCTTATTGCTGATTGAATCGGTAACAGATTCGGTATCGATGTGCTCAGAGGTTTTATTTTTAATTTTATCGACGAAGATGATTGGGCGGTCATTGGCTGTCATGGCAACAACGGGTGGGAAGGTCAGCATGCTATCGACCATCTTAGCGGCGATAGCCTGTAGATCGGTAGAGCCAAAGTTTTCGTTAACGGTTTCCACTTCTGTGGCATCACCGTATTCAACTTTTGATTGGCAGGCTGATAAACCTATTACTGCTGCAAGAATAAAAACGACTTTTAAATGTTTCATAGTAAGTTCCATACAAGTGATTGCTAAATGATTATTGAATAAAAACGGGTGTAATTACCAGTGTCAATTATCCAGACTAAGGTAGTACGTCCGCTCTTAACTTCAATGGGATCAGCCGGATCATTGTCCAGCATTAATGAATATTTTCCTGGTTTTACGTATGCACGAGCTATTTGTGCCTGCTGAGGTAGCGTAAGCCAACTGCGTCTATCGGCTTGCTCTGAAACCACGTTAAAAATCTGCATGGCGATAGAGGCATAATCGATATCATTGTTTCGTTTTTTTGTTTTACTTTCAACGCTCTGCGCCATCTCTGATTTAGCATAGATACGTGCCGCTTGCCTAACGAGGGCTGCCGGTAACTCTTCTTTTAATGCATTGATGGCCAGGGCATCGATATTGGCAATCGGTGCCGTTTTAAGTACTGTGCCTAAGCCTTGGATCTGCCCCGGTCTGACATGTTGTCTATTGGGGTAATAGGTTGCCAACGACGCGGTTTGCCAATTACCGTTAATGGTAAAAGGCACGGTGAAGCTTTGCTTTTCAGGGACGAAACCACGCTCTAGCATGATGATGACCTGGCCTTCGCCTTTCTTAGGCTCTATAGCATCACCCCAACGCTTCTTAAACTCTTCGTACTGCGGCATTGATAACTGTTTGGCTAGCCTGACTAAGTCTTTTTGCAGGTATGGATTGTTAGGCGAGATCTGCGCAGCTTTGCGGTAATCGATATAGGCGTCATTCGGCTCACCTAAAATCTCATGTAACATGCCCGTTGTGTAGTAGCTGTAGGCATTTAAGAATGAGCTGGTGGTTGTGCCTGCGGCCTTGCTGAGCTTGTCCATTTCAGCGTCAATGGTGCCGTTGGCCATAGCTTGCACTGACTTATTCGATTTTTGGTAGCGCTTTTGCTCTTGGCTTTGTAGCTCGTTACTGCGGCGAACTTCGACTAATGCGCCTTGTGGATCGCCAGCAAATAGATAATTAAGGGCCTGATACTGATGCAGCATGATACGTTCGTATCCGGGGCCGCGGTACGGGATAACGTTATCGTTGATTAGTAGGCTGCTGGCAGTGGCGCCTGCGTCACTAAGGCTGAGTTTGGCTTTATCATCGAAAGCTTTATAGGCCGATACGGCTTGCTGGTAGTATTTTTTACTGGCCTCAAAGTTGCCTGCAATCTGTGCACTTCGTCCAGCCTCCTGCGCATAGAGGAGTCCATCGGCACCATTAGTTTCAGATTCGACTATTTTGGCTGCATTTTGCGGCGTCGGCGAGTTTAGCTGAGCCTTAACTGGGGCAATTTGAGAAGGGTAATTAATAAAGATACTGTTAAACGCGCAGCCACTTAGACTGAGCATTATTGTAGCCAGCAGTAGCAAACGTCTCATTCTCGGTTCTCTTTGATTTGCGTTAGTTGCATCGCCTTCCTTGAGTGCTAACAGTGTTAGGCCGACAGGCTCTTAGCCTTATTGGATCAGCCGAGTGTTTCAATTCATTATAGGTTGATAAAAGTTTACTCAAGAGTGTATCTATAAAAACTTACAATATTTCATGGTTATATCAAGGCTTTTATAGCGTTTGAAAGCTGAACGTAACATGAATACTGTAAACCTATGCGTAAATAGTACTCGATATCTTGTACTATTTACGCTTTGATTAACACGACTCATTATAAAGGTGTGGCGGTTAATAGTGAGGTGGTGGTGTTTCGTCTGCTTGACTTGCCATATTGCTCGGCTCAACCGACTGAAATTTGCTGATTAAGAGCTTAAGTTGCTCTTGTTGTATGGCAAGTGCTTGGTTCAGTTTGATAACTTGCTGATCTAGCTCTTCAATGGTGCCATCTTGAAACGCAATCTTCATTTCTAATTCTTCGACACGGCTTTCTAAATTATCCAAATTGACCTCTGATGGATAGGGTGAGCTCATTATGTGAGTGCACCGCTTAATGGAACATAAGGATCAATGGGCGATCCTATTGGTGAGTATGAGTATACAACGCCTGCCTAGGTTTATGGAAACTCGCTTTTTAAAAGCACTAGGCGCAAAGTCAATAATAGTCAGCAAGCTGAATGAAAGCTGATAAAAGCGTGTTTAGTATGGCAAAGTGAATGAACTCACGCTGATTTCTGTTGTCTGTTAGATGACTAATAAGATAATCATTGCTAAGTTAGTAGGTCAAAACCGTAATCATCGCTACTGTCATAATATGTATTGAAAAAGTACGTTTAATTTCAGTTGATAAGCATTTGATTAATCAGATTGGAATAACCTATTTAACTAGTATAAAGTGGTTCGCCTAAATAAAAGTATTAGGTTTGTGTAACCACGTGTAAATGCTGAGGAAGCTTTCATGAAATCGATTTATAAATATTCACTAGTGGCTTTGGCCGTAGTTGGTCTAACTGCTTGTAATCAAGAGCAAGCAGCTGCGACAGCTCCTGTAGAATTAAAAACTGAAGCGCAAAAAGAAGCTTACAGCGTTGGTGCGTCTATTGGTACTTACATGGCAGGTCACATTAAAGAGCAAGAAGAGCTTGGTCTAAATGTGGATAGAAGTCTAATCGTTACTGGTTTTAGCGAAGGCCTGAACGACGAGTTAAAGCTGACTCAAGAAGAGATGCAAACAATTTTGCAAACGCTTGACGAGAAGCTAAATGAAAAGCGTCAAGCACAAGCGCTAGTATTGGCTGAGAAAGCGTCAGCTGAAAGCCAAGCTTTTCTCGATGCGAACAAGGCTAAAGAAGGCGTTGTGACGACAGACTCTGGTCTACAGTACGAAGTGATCACTGAAGGTACGGGTGACAAGCCTGTTGCTGAAGATACTGTTAAAGTTCACTACGTGGGCACATTGACTGACGGCACTGAATTCGATAGCTCTGTTGCACGTGGCGAGCCAGCTACTTTCCCACTGAACCGCGTTATTCCAGGTTGGACTGAAGGCGTTCAGTTGATGCCTGTGGGTTCTAAGTACAAGTTTGTTATCCCTGCAAATCTTGCTTATGGCGATCGTGATACCGGTACTATCCCTGCAAATTCAACACTGGTATTTGAAGTTGAACTGCTAGATATCGAAAAGGCGGCTCCAGCTGCTGAACATGCACACTAATTTGTAGGTTATTGCTATCGACTCCTTTATATCGGGGGAGGTAACGCTAATCTCAGCAAATTTAAAAAGGACGCAGATGCGTCCTTTTTTACGTCTGCAATTGTCTACTTCTGCGTTGAATAGACTCACAAGGGGATAACCATTGTGTCATCTATTTGCCTTGAATTAGTTTGCCAAATTCACTCTGAGTAGATCAGTTTCTTATGCTGATTGGTATAAGTGCGTTAAAATGAACACTGAGAGTGATTTTTAATTTTGAGCCAAGTTATGGAATACGAATTTTTACGCAATACTATTACTGACACGGTGTTTGCCCGTTTTAGTATGGATCATGAAGCGGTAGGTTTTTGGTTATCGGAAGAGCTTGCCGATAATAGGCCGTTGTATGTTGAGATCTGCCAGCAAATCGAGCGATTGCAAAACGGTCAGGGCAATGAATGGCGTTTGCTAGGTAAAGCGCTATCGCTTGAGCTTGATACTGAGCAGGCAAGAATATTTGCTAATGATATTGAAGATAACGAAGATCAAGAACTCGATGAGTCGATGTCATTTTATGACGGAGAGTCCGAAGCGTTTTGTGGTTTAGAGGACTTTTATGAGGTCCTTGTCAGCTGGCGTCATTTCTTAGACGAAAAATGATTGCCGATCTTCAGATTTATTTCTGAACAAATAAATCCAAAAAAGCAGCCTTTGGCTGCTTTTTTGATCTAAAACTCTATCATAATACTGATTTGTATTGTCTAAGCAGGATCACTGATTGAGATAGCGTACTGCCATTTCTGTACGTGATTTCGCATTGGCTTTGCGCAGTAAGTTTTTCACATGCACTTTTACTGTGCCTTCGCTAATATGAAGTTGTTCGGCAACGATACGGTTGCTTTGACCTTCAGCGAGATGCTGCAAAATTTCAAGTTCTCTAGGTGTTAAATTTTCAATCCATTCCTGTTCATTGACCGAAGTATTTAACTCCGATAGATAGTCTTGAACATTATCGCTTATCACACGGTGGCCAAGCATGGCATTTTTGAGCATATCAAGCAGTAAGTCTGGCTCGGTATCTTTTAATAAATAGCCGTCTGCGCCAGCGCGCATTAAACGGATCACATCTTGTTTTGCATCGGATACGGTTAAAATAACGATACGTGAAGTGACGCCCTCTTGCCTTAAAGCGTTCAGTGTATCTAAGCCTGTCATGCCTTTCATATTAAGATCGAGCAATATAATATCGGGCTCATTATCACTAACCGCTGATAATGCATCTAGGCCACTTCCCGCTTCACCAAATAAGGTAAAGTCTGAGTCCGAAGTGACAAGTTGACAGATCCCACGCCGTAGTAGTGGGTGATCATCAATAACTAGAACTGAATAGGGTTTGCCCATCTTTAGGCCTCCTGCTGAGGTATGTGAGACTAAGTAAAACAGCTAATAAAATCATGCTATTACCTTAAAAAAGCAAGCGGGAATAGCGATTATCGTTATTCAGCTGGCTCCTGTTGGGGAGAGAAGCTAAGGGTCACTGTGGCCCCACCTTTTTTATTCTGGCTAAATTCTACCACACCCGACAAGCGACTGGCGCGTTCGTGCATAATTCCTAAGCCAAAATGTTGATCCCTTTCTTTTAATTTTTCAATGCCTACGCCGTCATCACTGATGCTGATCACGACTTTTTTATCGGAAATTGTTTGGCAGCTAATATGTATGTGCTTCGCACTTGCATGTTTTATTGCATTTAATGTCGCTTCACGGGTGAGCTGCAAAATATGAATATGTTGGTGGGCACCTAAGAGCTGTGCGGGTAACTTGTAGTCTAGCGTAATATTGGCATTGGACTGACCACGTAGCTGTTCTATCATCGCTTCCATAGCATGGCCTAAATTAGGGTCTTTAATGGTTAGACGGAACGTAGACAATAATTCTCGTAATTGCACGTATGCGGTATTAACACCTTCGTTTATCTCTTGTAACTGCTCGGCAGCTCGTGGGCTTTTTGAAGTTTTATCTAGCTCTTTAGAAAGCAGATTCACTTGAATTTTTAAGAAAGATAACAATTGACCCAAAGAGTCGTGTAGCTCTCTGGCAATGACGCCGCGCTCTTCCATCAAGGCCAGTTGCTGACGTTGTTCACCCGCATTGTAGATCACCATTGAACGCGCAAGCATGATGGCAAAGTTATTAAACAGAGGAAAAGAGAAGGCGTTAGAGGAAACGACTTCAAGGTAACCTAAGTTGTTGTTTTCAAATTTAACCGGAAATTGTTTGCTGTTTTCGCTATGCAGTGGCCAATCTGTTGTGCTTTCAGCTGCAATAATATCGACTACATCAGCGTCTTGAACTAGAACAAGGCGTAAGCGTATGCCTTTTTCATGCGCCTGAAGTTGATTGAGCGCTTGGGTCAAAGTGTAACTATCGAGTTTACTCGAGTGCAGCATCACTAACGTATCGTAAAGTAAGGTTAGCTCATTGTTGGCACGAGTTAAGGCTATGGTCTTTTCTTGGACTTGCTCTTCGAGTCCTTGATATACACTGGCTAATTTTTTTACGGTTGAGTCTAGCGCGCTGCTTAATGCACTTAATTCTAGGTACTCTGTTTTAGGCATCTCTACATTAAAATCACCTTGTGAAATAGTATCGGCGGCTTGCATTAATTGTTGCAGCGGTTTAACAACTTTGCGTTTGGCAATTCTGACCGTAATAAAGGCAATCAGTAACATTAAGCCCAATCCACCTATCTGGCTGATGGCCAAAATTTTGAGCTTGAGTGCCGCGTATTGTTCGGTTTCGAGTACAAATAAATCAATCGTATCGACAAAGTCTTTAAGCGATTCCGCATAGAGGCGAGAATTTTCTGTTTCTATGTAGTAACGCATCACTTGCCATTTATCGATAACCGTAAGGTATTTGTTTTTAAGATCTTGAGGGGTATACCAGGTAAGTGAGCGCTTAAGAGCCTGAGAATTTAATGTATTTTCAAACTCTTTAATTTTTTCATTAGCCGCTTCGCTACCTGAATTGGCGTAGAACATTAAGCGATAACTCTGCATTCTAAGTGAACCTGAAGCGTTTATAGCTCTAGCATCCCCAAGGCTATAAGACAGGTTGATAATCGCAAAAATAGCCAGTCCACTCGACAGCAAAATTAGCGTTAACATGAAGCCCCAAATCGCTGAAGTGAGTCTGCCTTTTTTCATTTATAAAATCTCATCGTTATGGTATTCGAGTTATTCATTGGTAGCGGTTCTACATTAGTGGTTACTTGATTACATTAACAAAAATGCAAAAGTGTGAGCAACAACACGTTCACAATTTGATCTAACGCAAACTTCACCACGGATACCCCCTTAGGGGTATGTCTTTGTTAACTGGAAGTGATTAAGTTCGACCTAGAAATAGGTGGGACTATATAAATATTATAAAAGTAACATGGAGATGAGATGGTGAAAACATTAACTAAAAAGTCTTTTGCACTGAGTGCAATCGTAGCAGCAAGCCTAATGGCGGGCAGTGCATTCGCAAGTGATAAAACTGAGCCGCGTAACGAAGTTTATAAAGATAAATTTTCTAACCAATATAAAACTTGGCATGACACATCTGAAAGTGTAGAAATTATTGATGCACTTGAGCAAGATCCAAATCTAGTGATTCTTTGGGCGGGTTATGGTTTTGCTAAAGATTATAACAAAGCTCGTGGTCACGTTTACGCAGTGACAGATTTACGTAACACACTACGTTCTGGTGCACCAAAGACTGCTGAAGATGGTCCAATGCCAATGGCATGTTGGTCTTGTAAGAGCCCAGATGTACCTCGCATGATCGAAGAGCAAGGTGAAGACGGTTACTTTAAAGGTAAGTGGTCTAAAGGCGGTCCAGAAATCGTTAACTCTATCGGCTGTTCTGATTGTCACGAAAAAGGCAAGTCTAAGCTACGCATCTCTCGTCCATTCGCTGAGCGCGGTATGGAAGCAATTGGCACACCATTCGATGAAGCTTCTCGTAAAGACAAGCAATCAATGGTTTGTGGTCAGTGTCACGTAGAGTACTACTTCGAAAAAACTGCTGATAAGAAAGGTTTTGTTAAGTTCCCATGGGACAAGGGCACAACTGTAGAAGATATGGAAGCATACTATGATGCTATCGATTTCGCAGATTGGACTCACGCCATTTCTAAGACGCCAATGCTAAAAGCACAGCACCCAGGTTATGAAACTTGGCAGCTAGGTATGCACGGTAAAAACAACGTAAGTTGTACTGACTGTCACATGCCTAAAGTTAAGAATGCTGAAGGTCGTAAGTTTACCGATCACAAAGTGGGTAACCCGTTCGATCGTTTCGAAGAAACGTGTGGTACTTGTCATGATCAAAGCAAAGAGTTCATGGTTAACCTAGATAACGAGCGTAAAGCGAAGGTTAAGCAGATCCAACTTCAAGCTGAAGAGCAGTTAGTTAAAGCTCACTTCGAAGCTGGTGCAGCTTGGGAAGCCGGCGCAACAGAAGCTGAAATGGCTCCAATCTTATTGGATATCCGTCACGGTCAATGGCGCTGGGATTATGCAATCGCCTCTCATGGTGTAGCATCTCATGCTCCAGATGAAGCGCTACGTGTACTAGGTACTGCACTAAACAAAGCTGCTGATGCTCGCGTTAAGCTAGCTCAACTACTTGCTAAGAAAGGCGTACCACAGCCTATCGCTCTTCCAGATATCTCTACTAAAGCTAAGGCGCAAGCGGCTCTAGGTATGGATATGGATAAGATGAATGCTGATAAAGCTGAATTCAAGAAGACTGTGCTACCTAAGTGGGATGCAGAAGCTGAAAAGCGTGAAGCGACTTACAAATAAGTCTACTGACACTGACACTATATAGTGCTTATAAGTTAAGTGTCTAGAATAAGTCTTTAGCATAGAAGCCCTCTTCGGAGGGCTTTTTTTGGCTTTTACTTTATGAGTTTAAGCAAGGCTTTAAAACGATCGCCATTAGCTTGATGTTGTAACTCAAACAGTAGTGACTCAACATTGGTCTGCATTGCACCATAACTTAACATCACCTCTAATCCGCTTACCTTATTACTCTCTTCTCTTGACGACATCGCATCAGTTACAAGATGAGCATGGTAGCCGTGATCTAACAGATCTCTGCAGGTCTGGTAAACACACACGTGAGTTTCAATACCCGCTAAGATAACCTGCTTACGCTCCATCGAGCTGAGCTTTTCTCTAAATGTATCAGCTTGCCAACCACTAAAATGATCCTTGACGATAGGTTCTGTGGTTTTTGCCAGCGCCAGGGCTAGGTTTTCACTTGTCCGTCCTAACTTCTGTGGTATTTGTTCGAGCCACAAAATTGGAATATCAAATAGCTGTATCCCCTTAATTAATATCTCTAGCTTACGATGCAGTTGCTCACTTTGGTGCATAACCCGTGCGAGTTGACCTTGTACATCGACCACAACCAATACACATTCTTCTGCTTTTAGCATCTTAGGCTTCTCTATTTTGCAAGGGGAGTTAATTGTTCAGTAAAGCGGATCTGTTTGGTTTATCCAATTAGAAATAGGTCTAATCTGGCTCGATATTGCTGCTTTATCTTTGTGCAGCCCCTGCATGCTTGCACTTGTTTGGTGCGTTAATATGCAGTGTTAATTGCGCGTAAAATCTTATCTTGTTGAATTTAAATGGTTAATAACTTTGGCCTAATGCTTGAATTATGTTTAAGCAAATAGGGAATGTAATTGGGGAGATAACCATGAAATTGGTAAGCGCGATAATTAAGCCATTTAAATTAGACGATGTTAGAGAAGCGATAGCTGAAGTGGGCATTGAGGGGATGACGGTTACAGAGGTAAAAGGTTTTGGTCGTCAAAAAGGCCATACCGAACTGTATCGTGGCGCAGAGTACCAAGTGGATTTTCTACCAAAAGTGAAATTAGAAATTGCCATCAAAGCTGACAGGCTAGAACTGTTACTCGAAGCGATCACTGGCGCAGCGAGAACAGGGAAAATAGGCGATGGCAAAATTTTTGTTACGGATCTTGAGCAAGCTATCCGTATTCGAACTGGCGAAGTTGATAACGAAGCACTGTAAGGGGAAAGCTGATGGATGATTTAACTAAGTTGGGACTGACGGTAACAGAGTTACGCTTTGCCCTAGATACATTTTATTTTTTGATTTCAGGCGCACTAGTCATGTGGATGGCTGCAGGATTTGCCATGTTAGAAGCTGGGTTAGTACGCTCTAAAAATACCACTGAAATTCTCACTAAAAATGTGTGTCTATATTCTATTGCTTGTGTGATGTACCTGATTGTGGGCTACAACATCATGTATGTTGGTAATGCCGAAGGGGGATGGTTGCCCTCATTCGGCTCATTAATTGGCTCTCAAGGGGAAGGGGCTGATCATGCATTGGAGTCAGACTTCTTTTTCCAAGTCGTGTTTGTGGCTACGGCAATGTCTATTGTATCTGGCGCGGTTGCCGAGCGTATGAAATTATGGGCATTTTTGTGTTTCTCAGTATTTATGACGGCGGTAATTTACCCTGTTGAAGGCTATTGGACATGGGGCGGCGGTTTTCTGTCTGAAGCTGGTTTTGTTGATTTTGCAGGCAGTGGCATTGTACATATGGCGGGGGCTGCAGCAGCGCTTTCAGGTGTATTACTGCTCGGTGCGCGTAAAGGTAAGTATGGCGCTAACGGTCAAGTGAACCCTATTCCGGGTTCAAATTTACCTATGGCAACGCTGGGTATGTTTATTTTATGGATGGGCTGGTTTGGCTTTAATGGTGGCTCGCAGCTTTTGATATCGGATGCTGAGAATGCCAGCGCTGTGGCTAAAATATTTGTTAACACCAATTCGGCGGCAGCATTTGGCGCGATTGCTGCGCTGATTGTATGTCGACTGATTTGGGGGAAGGCTGATTTGACCATGATCTTAAATGGTGCCTTAGCTGGGCTGGTAGCGATTACAGCGGATCCATTGTCACCCTCATTAGTCATGGCTGGTGTGATTGGTACTGTCGCGGGTGGCTTAGTGGTGTTCTCGATTGTTGCCTTCGATAGGATCAAGATTGATGATCCAGTTGGTGCGATTTCTGTTCACGGTGTTGCAGGATTGCTTGGACTGGTATTAGTGCCAGTATCAAATGCTGATGCGTCACTCTTGACCCAGTTATATGGCGCGGCCGTAATTTTTGGCTGGGTATTTTTAGCGTCGACTGTGGTTTGGTTTGCACTGAAGGTGACCATGGGGATCCGTGTTACAGAAGAAGAAGAATATAATGGAATGGATGCTTCTGATTGCGGAATTGATGCTTATCCAGAGTTTGTATCGGTTAAGAGTGGTAGTTAGGCTTTCAGAGTAACCAACAGTTACAAGCCGTGATATAAATAAAGAGCTTATGCCTATGGGTATAAGCTCTTTTGTTTCATGTATTGTTATGTGATCAGAGAGTTTAAGGCTCAACAGAATTAGGCTAAAGTAAGTTATCAGCGGGTTGAGCATGGATCTTTTATGAAAGCATTGAAACTACTGAGCACTATATTGCTTATGACGCTGGCGACAAGTGCCAGCGCTGGCCAAGTTATAGTGCGAAAGTCCAGTGAGCCGTTTGATGCATTTGCGGTTAGGGATGAAGTGCAAAGGCAGCATGCATGGCGTGAAGCGCTGCGTTATCAGCAACAGATCCAAATATTGCAAAGCTTACCTTTTGGTTGTGTGCCTTTCGCAATGCCTTATCGATACTTTTCCTGCCAAGGTTTATTTTACAGACCTTATGCTTACCAAAATAAGGAGCTTTTTATTCAAATCGACTCTCCTAAAGAGCAGGGCGCTAAGGTACCGCTCGATTAGAGCTTGAGGCCTTGAGAGCAACTGCGCTAATCGTTCGATTTAGGTATTGTTAGTATATGCATCGCGGCAGTTTAGGAGTTACTCGGGATTCATCTTGAGTCCTGCCAAGTGTCAGCGCACATATATTGCTAGACTATTTTTCGCTTCGCTTTAACTGCTTCGCTTAATAGTCTCGCTCTATCTCGCCAAGCAGCTTAATTGAGTCCATTTGTTTCACTGACAGGGTGAACTTACTGCTGAGCCTACTGCGCTTTAAATTGGCTCGTGGGCAAGCCGTACAGGCTTATTTTATGGATAAATTTTATTATTTTTTGCGTACAGCAGGCTTTAGCTTTTAAATTGTAATCTTTAGGAATAATTAACAGTTTAGTGGGCTTATTTGCAGCTTACTTTGACACTTTATATAAATTTTTAATTTCTAATTTCTTTTTAAACAAATAGTTAAAAATAATTATATGAAATAATCATAACTTGATTGCAATCTAAGTTCATACTGGATAAATTGAATGCAGTATCGCAATTGAGAGATCTGTATTCATAGGCTAGACGGAGCTAAGTATTACCATGTATTACCAAAATGATGATGTTCGAATTAATAAGATAAAAGAGTTGTTACCTCCAATTGCTATTTTGGAGCGATTTCCCGCAACACAGAACGCATCAGCGACCGTATTTAATGCCCGCGAAAGCATACATAATATTTTAGCGAAGAAAGATGACCGCCTATTAGTGGTTATTGGGCCGTGCTCTATTCATGATCCTGTCGCAGCACTTGAATACGGTAAGCGTTTAGTTGAACTTAGAGAGCGTTATAAAGACCAGCTAGAAATCGTGATGCGAGTCTACTTTGAAAAGCCACGCACCACGGTGGGGTGGAAAGGTTTGATCAACGACCCCGATATGGATAATAGCTTCAAGCTAAATGATGGTTTACGTACCGCACGTAAGCTTTTGTTAGACTTAAACAACATGGGCTTACCTACCGCGGGTGAGTTTTTAGATATGATCACGCCGCAGTATGTTGCCGATCTCATGTGCTGGGGGGCAATTGGTGCACGTACTACCGAGTCTCAAGTACATCGCGAATTAGCATCGGGTCTATCAAGTCCAGTGGGTTTCAAAAATGGCACAGATGGCACAATTAAGGTGGCGATTGACGCTATTGGTGCTGCAAGCGCGCCGCATCATTTCTTATCTGTGACTAAGTTTGGCCATTCGGCTATTGTTGAGACCAAAGGAAATCCTGACTGTCATATTATTTTGCGTGGTGGCAAAGAGCCAAACTATAGCGCTGAGCATGTTGCTGCGATTAATAAGCAATTAGACAAGGCAGGTTTAGCGAATAACATCATGATTGATTTTAGCCATGCAAACAGTAGCAAACAGTTCGAGCGCCAGATGTTGGTTGGCGATGATGTTGGAGCGCAAATGGCTAATGGTGATACGTCTATCTTTGGTGTGATGGTTGAAAGTAACTTGGTTGAAGGGCGTCAGGATCATATTGAAGGGCAGTCTCTTTGCTATGGTCAGAGTGTGACAGACGCTTGCATTGGGTGGCAAGATAGTGAAAAGCTGCTGGCAACATTGAATGATAGTGTTGTTAAGCGCAGAGTCGCTTAATTTACAATACAAAAAAGGAGGCATAGGCCTCCTTTTTTGATCGAGTAATTTATTCAATTAGCTTCGATTAGCATTACTTCTTACCTTGCTCAAGTAAGTACTCATTGGCTTTAGCTAAGCTGCCAAACGAAGTAATTAGATTGTTTTGACCCTTTTCCTGAATTTCCGGATTTCCTGATTGAGTCATCATCCATATCCATGTTTGGATGAGTGGTAAGGGGGGATATTTTGGCTGGGATGAGTCAAGCATGTTTGCATCCTTTATCTAGTTAACTTGAAAGAGCTGTAGTTGGCTCTTAACCTGTCACTCTTCGTTTTATTGCGCAGAGAGTAGCAAATTCTTTTCTTTGGGTTAACAGAATTTGCGTTAATTCGTACAAGTTTGTCGAAAAACGTGCAAACTAACCCATTTAGAAAGCCACTCCTTTAGCCTAGTAAGGCTAAAGTTGCACGATAACATAGACAGTCGTCATAGTCTGTTAACTTTTTTGCTACATTGGTGGCTTTTTAATAGTACTTAAGATCACTCGCTGATTGTCATTTAAATGAGTCGTGGTCAGTGGGTCAATTGTAAATTTTCTTTGGGATAAAAAATGCGCCCCTCTCTGTATTTTGATGAACCGATTGGCAACATAAATTGGCATGTTCTGCGTATGCTATGGCCATATTTAATAGAATTTAAACAAAGGGTTGGCCTGGCATTACTGTGTTTAGTCGTAGCAAAACTTGCCAGTGTTGGGCTGCCTTTTTTACTTAAGGCGCTGGTGGATGGGTTATCAAGTACGTCACCGAAAGAGCTTGTGGCAGTCCCTATCTCATTAGTTATCGCCTATGGCGGTATTCGATTACTCAATACCATTATTTCGGAAGTAAGAGACACCCTATTTGGACGGGTAACCGAGCGTGCAATTAGGCGATTAGGCATGGCAGTCTTTGAGCACCTACATCGTTTAGATATGGCGTTTCATTTAGAGCGTAGGACCGGGGGCTTATCTCGAGATATTGAACGAGGCACCAGCGGCATGAGTTTCTTGATGCGATTTATGGTGTTCAATATTGTACCGACGATTTTAGAGATCATTTTGGTTGTAGGGATTTTATTTTATAACTATGGCTATGCATTTGCTGGCGTGACATTACTGTCGGTTATCGCCTATGGCGCCTATTCTATCGTGGCTACCGAGTGGCGTACTGGCTACGTTCGTGACGCAGCAAAAGCAGATTCAATCTCTAGTACACGGGCGATCGATAGTTTACTTAACTATGAAACAGTGAAGTATTTTAATAATGAGCAATACGAAGCTAACCAATATGATGCTGCATTGGCGCAATGGGAACAGGCTAAGCGCAAGAATCGCTTATCCCTGTTTGCGTTAAATGCGGGGCAAGCTTGTATCATCTCAGTTGCGATGACATTGATGCTGGGCATGGCGGCCTTCGATGTTGTTCAAGGCGATATGACCATAGGTGACTTTGTGTTGGTTAACGCTTTTATGATGCAGTTATTTATTCCGCTTAACTTTTTAGGATTTGTGTATCGAGAGATCAGAGGCGCATTTGCCAATATTGAGCGTATGTTTGCTCTATTGGACAGGGCTCCTATGATTAACGATGCCGCGAATGCCAAAGCTCAAGCACTAACGCAAGGGCGAGTATCATTTGAAAATGTAAGCTTTCAATATGACTCTCGGACTATTTTAGATGATGTCAGTTTTACCATTGAAGCGGGCCAAAAAGTGGCCATAGTTGGTGATAGTGGCGCGGGTAAGTCGACCTTAGTTAAATTGCTATTTCGTTTTTACGATGTGGTTGGTGGGCGAGTCTGTATTGATGGGCAGGATATTCGCAGCGTTACTCAAGACAGTTTGCGGCAGGCTATTGCTATAGTCCCTCAAGATACGGTGTTATTTAATGATACCTTGATTGAAAATGTGCGTTATGGTCGACCAAGTGCCACTATGGAAGAGGTCAACAGCGCGATAAAGATGGCGCATCTCAGTCAATTTATCGAAAGCTTACCCGAGGGTGGTCAAACTCTAGTCGGTGAGCGAGGCTTAAAATTGTCGGGTGGGGAAAAGCAGCGCGTCGCAATAGCCAGAGCCATATTGAAAAAGTCGCCCATTTTAGTGTTTGATGAAGCGACTTCCTCATTAGATAGTCATTCGGAGCAGGCAATCTTAACGGCACTGAAGGAGGTGGCAAAAGGCCACACGAGTTTAGTCATTGCCCATAGACTTTCAACTGTGGTTGATGCGGATAGAATCATAGTATTGAGTAAGGGCAAGGTTGTCGAAACCGGTAACCATAGTGATTTACTTGCGGCTAACGGTCTTTATGCTAATTTATGGCGAGTACAGCAAGAATCAGGTCGATAGAGTTGATTGATTAAGAAAAGCCTGTTTCGGGTTCAGCATAGGTTCAGTTTCATATGTCTATAATTGAACATAATTTAACGGGAAGCTAATGCAGAAGGTCACAATGAAAAATATACCTATACTGGCCCAGATTGAAGGGCAAGAGAGTAAAGTAAATACTGACTGGCTTGCGATTATGGCAACGCTAAAAAAGCGCGGGCTAGAAAATGATGAACTTGAAGTAGCGTATTTTGAATTATGTGCTGGAATGCGAGTGACAACCCGTGGCCTAAGTCTCGCGAAGGCTGCGCCTGTCGCTTCGTTACCGGGCTTATTGCATGAGCCTAAATTCTCGGCTCGAGATTATGCAGGCATGCTGAGCGCCTAAAAGTGTAACTTACCAATTTTCCAACCATCACAAATGAGTTTAGGTTTTGGAGAGAGATCGGATATCTGGGTTAACCCTATGATTTTTCCCTCTATAAAGCAGATGTACTCTCCTTCTATCACAGTCATTCGCTCACAACTGCTACAGCTAGATGAAAGTGATCTATTGTTTGGCTGTGTATTTAAGTTGCCCATATCTGATCTCCAGTAAGCGCTAGCTTGTCTTTAGCTCATCTTTTATTAAGCTAAAGCCGTATTTGAACATTGTCATTGGTTAAAGCAAGCAGCAATGGCGTATGATAAAGCAATCGCTGATCTGCTTTGGTTCACTTTTAAAAGTAGTGGGTTAAGTTTTGCGTTGTTTGTTGTGAGTATTCTTTCAGCGCTTACTCTTCCTGATGGTCACAAGATTTTGCATAAACAAGACTTTATTTGTGTGACCAAGATTGTATTTTTAGTGCTTTTGTGAGGAAGGTATTTAATCACTTAAATACAAATATACCAAGCCTAATTTGTTATATTTCATTTCGTCTTCATTTCGTCTTCATATTGTCTTCATATTGTCTTCATGTTGTCTTCATATTGTCTTTGTTTTACCCTCATTCTGTCTTTATTTTGTTTTCACTTTGAATAGGGGCTCATCGGTTTTATTGCTGAGTAAGCTAGCCCTTTAATCTATAAAAGGTTGGCCAAAGCGGGTCTTTAACAAACTGACCTTCCCCGTTGTTGAAATGCGTAATTGATATAACTCACCATAATTATCCTCATCTATCTGCTGCACTAAAGGGCCGCCTAACGCGTTAATGATTAGGGGCACAGTATTGGAATGACCAGCGATAAGGCTATTGCCCGGTGAGCTACGCACTAAGGATACGATGTCATTTATGTGGGTTTTAATCCCTGATTTTACTTGAACGATTTCGACATCCAAGCCTCTTTGAAGCGCTATAGGAGCCAGAGTTAACTGCGTTCTTTGGTAGTTTGACGCGATGAGTTGTGACAAGTCTACATCAGCTAAAGCCTCTGTTAGCGCCTTGGCTCTGATACTGCCCTGTTGACTGAGTTCGGGATCGCGAGAACCATCATCACGCTTTTCTGCATGCCTAACCAATACGATGACTTTTGCCTGATGGTCTGCTTTAGGTTCAAGCTTTTCTTGGGCGTAGCAACTAAAACTTGTAGTGATAATCGCTAAGGTGGTTAGCGTTATTGCGAGGGCTTTCTTGGCCTGAATCATCGACTACCTACTGAATTAACGTCTAAAATTTCGAATTAAAAAATCACTTTCCCCTAGGAGGAGCAAAGGTATAGAGGGTCTGCTTGTATGAAATAACAACAGTCTTTAGATTAATCTTTCTGAAGTTAGAATAAAAGCTTATGCTCAATTAAACGAAAGGGGAGTGTCTTATGTGGATAGAAGGGCAAGTTATTGAAAGATTAGATTGGAGCGATAAACTGTTTTCGCTCAAAATTAAAGTTGATATTGGTGACTTTATTGCTGGGCAGTTCATTAAGCTTAGTCGCATTGTTGACGATAAAAGGATTGGACGAGCCTACTCGTTAGTTAATCCACCAGGTTGCGATTATATCGAGGTGTTAGCCGTTGCTGTCGATGATGGTCAACTCTCTCCAAACTTACAGGCATTAGAAGTCGGTGATGTTATTGATGTCGCTACTAAAGCGACCGGCTTTATGACCTTAGATGAGTTGCCTAAAGATGAAGAGCAGGGCAAGCATTTGTGGTTTTTAGCGACTGGCACAGCAGTCGGACCTTTTATCTCCATAATGGATACCCCAGAGCCATGGCTTAACTATGAAAAACTGGTGCTGGTATATGGTGTACGAGAAGGGAAAGATTTGGCCTATCTTGAGCACTTAAAGCGATTTGAACAAACTTATCCTGAACGGTTTCAGTTAATATTGTCGGTAACTCGTGAACCATTTGATGGCGCATTAACTAAGCGGATCCCAGATGTCATTGTAAGCGGTGAACTTGAAGCTAAAGCAGGCTTATCCCTAAGTGCTACTGAATCCCAGGTGATGATCTGTGGTAATCCAGGAATGATTACAGAGGCGCAGCAGGCGCTGAAAGACAAAGGACTCACTAAAAACCTACGCCGTGCACCTGGGCAGATAACGGTTGAGAAATATTGGTAAGCGGCACTGTTAGCATCTCGGCCACAAGGATCGTTTAATCAGTATTTGTTAATTTAAATGCATGTAAGTTAAGTGTTTACTGATTTTTATCAATTTTAGTTTTGTTTGTTTAAATCGCTCACAATGACTTGCTGTTTCTTACCAATTTGATTACCCTTAACGCAATTGAGAATTGTTATCACTATCAGTTGGTGGTCGCAGGGTAGCACTTGAAGGGAGAAGCGTAATGAAAATAGTAAAGAGTCTTGCTGTTATGGGGCTTGCATGTATTGCATCAATAGCAAATGCATCTGAAAGACTGACGGTATATTCCTATCGCCAAGCTTTTCTTATTGACCCCATATTGGCTGACTTTACTAAAGAGACTGGCGTTAAAGTTGACGTGGTTTTCTCAAAGAAGGGTATTGCTGAACGTATGATGCGTGAAGGGCGTTTATCTAAAGCCGACATAGTGCTGACATCTGACTTTTACCGTTTGATGGAGTTAGTAGAAAAAGATTTAGTTGCTCCAGCAAACAGCGATACCTTAAAACAGAATATCCCTGCAAAATACCGTTCACCAGATGATGAGTGGTATGCGCTCACAATGCGAGTGCGTAATATTTATAGCTCTAAAGACAGGCTCGGCAAACTTGATATCAACTACGAAGATTTAGCGGATCCTAAATATAAAGGTAAAATTTGTACGCGTAGTGGTAAACACCCATATAACGTTTCTCTTGTGGCTTCAATGATTGCACATCACGGTGAGCAAGAAACAAAAACCTGGTTAGAGGGGTGGAAGGCCAATTTAGCCAGAAAGCCACAGGGAAATGATCGCGCACAAGTTAAAGCGGTAAGCGAAGGTATGTGTGATCTCGCGATTGGTAACAGTTACTACTTAGGTAAGATGTTACAAGATCCTAAGCAAAAAGCTTGGGCTGATGCCATAGAGATTAACTTCCCTAATCAAGACAATTATGGCTCCCACATTAACGTTTCGGGTATGGCGCTGGCGAAATATTCCAAAAATAAACAAACTGCACTTAAGTTGATGGAGTTCTTATCTGGTGATAAAGCCCAGCACACTTACGCTGAAGTGAACTTTGAATATCCAGTTAAAGCCAACGTCGCACCATCTAAGATAGTAGCTTCTTGGGGAACGTTTAAAGCTGATGATTTACCTATCTACAAATTAGCTGAATATCATGGTGCAGCGATTAAGTTGCTTGATGAAGTGAAGTTCGATCTGTAATTGATGGTAAAAATATTTAAGGTTGGGCTAACATATTCGGCGTAAACTCAATTATTGAGGTTAATCAGATAGGTTAAAGCCTCTAGGCTAACTCTCTAGAGCAACTCTACTTGATTAAGCTCTCTGGATTAAGCCTCTAGATCAAGCCTCTAGATTAAGTCTTCTAGAAAAGCCTGCTAAGTGTGTATATAGTCATATTCGCAGTGTGTTAGTTCCAACAATTGAAATACCATTGAACCTATCTATCGAGATAGGTTTTCTTATTTTTGGCTAAAATTTTTCACGTTATATGTAGGTAGTAAAGATTATGGTTTTAGGCTTAGCCAAGGGCTGGTCTGTAGCAAGTTATACCTTGGCACTATTGATTGTTATGCCACTTATTGCACTTATCGGTCAATCATTCTTGCCTGATGGTTCTGTATTTACCCATCTATTTGATACTGTATTACCCACCTACATCAGTAATAGCCTGTGGCTGATGTTTTGGGTCGTTATTGGCTCACTTATCATCGCGGTCCCAGCCGCATGGCTGGTGGCTAAATGTCATTTCCCTGGGCGTCGAATTTTTCAGTGGGCGTTACTGCTGCCTTTAGCCATGCCAGCTTATGTCGTGGCCTATGTTTATACCGACTTATTTGATTATGCTGGCCCTGTGCAGCGCGGCTTGCGCACATTTTTTGGTTGGCAAACACCTCAAGACTATTACTTTCCAGAGGTACGCTCATTGGGCGGCGCTGCCATTATGTTGTCGCTCGTGTTGTTTCCGTATATCTACTTACTGGCACGAACGGCTTTTATGGAGCAATCCGCTAGTTTAAGTCAAGCAACAAGAGTGATGGGCTGTGGGCCTTGGAAAAGCTTCTGGCGTTTAAGTTTACCTATGACGCGTCCAGCATTGGCTGTTGGTGCGGCATTGGTTGCTATGGAAACAGCGGCAGATTTTGCCACCGTAAGCTATTTTGCCGTGCCAACATTGACTACGGCTGTTTACGATACCTGGTTTGAATATGGCAGCTTAGCAGCGGCTGCAAAGCTTTCAACCATTATGTTATTAGTGATTTTTGCCATGGTGGGTTTTGAGCGTTTCGCGAGGCGAAAACAAAAGTTGTTTCAGAAACAATCAACGCCAGGCGAACTCGATATCTATCCTCTGACCGGGCTGAAAGCTCTGGCTGCAATGAGTTACTGCGCAGCCTTACTCTTTGTCGCTTTTTTACTGCCTTTTATTATATTAGTGCAGTATGCCTATGGCTATTTTGCCGAAAGCTGGAATCAAGAGTTCTTTGAATATAGCTTTAATAGCTTATGGATAGCGGTGGTGGTGAGCTGCATCTGTGTGGCTATTGGTATTGTGTTGATGTTCATTCGTAGGGTTAGCCCTAGGCGGGCCGATATTCTTCCTTCTCGCTTAGCATCAACGGGCTATGCTCTGCCAGGTACCGTGTTAGCCATTGGGATCTTAGTACCTTTTACCCAACTCGATTTTGCAATCAATGATATAGCCGAATACTTTGGCTTTGAGGGCCCAGGGCTCATCTTAACGGGCAGCAGCTTTATTATTGTGTGCGCTTTTTGTATTCGCTTTGCCGCAATTGCTATCGGCAGTATAGAAAACAGTTATAAACGGATCTCCCCCTCACTGGATATGGCGGGGATCACTATGGGCCTTAAGCCATTAGGACTTTTACGACAGGTGCATATTCCTCTTCTGAGAAAAGGTATTTTTGCTGGCTTATTGCTGGTATTTATCGAATGTATGAAGGAGTTGCCTGCAGCGTTATTGCTAAGGCCGATAGGTTTTGAAAACTTAGCCACCTATGTTTTTCAGTTTGTATCTGATGAGCAGCTAGAGCACGGGGCACTGGCTGCGATTGTCATTGTATTAGTCGGTCTTATTCCGCTTATCTACCTAAATCGTTCCTTGGAGCATGATAATTAATATGGCCACATTACAAGTACAACAGGTTGTTAGCGACTACCAGGGGCAAGTCGTTTTAAAGGGCCTAGATTTAACCGTTGAGAAAGGTGAGATTGTCGCGTTACTTGGTCCAAGCGGCTGTGGTAAAACCACTTTGTTGCGCGCAATTGCGGGGCTTCAGGCGATTACTCATGGCCAGATAATCATTAATAATAAAGTCGTGGCATCCGATGATTGTTTTATTCCTAGCGAGCAGCGAGGCGTTGGGATGATTTTTCAGGATTATGCGCTTTTTCCTCATTTAACTGTGGCTGATAATATTCTTTTTGGTTTACGAACTCGTGATAAAGCAGTCAGGCGATCACGTTTAGAAGAGATGTTAGCGTTAGTCAAACTCGAAGGATTGGCGAAACGTTACCCCCATGAGTTATCGGGTGGTCAACAACAAAGGGTCTCAATCGCAAGAGCGCTGGCTTATAAGCCTGAAGTGTTATTGCTCGATGAACCGTTTTCAAATATTGATGCCAAAGTACGCCGTGAAATGATGCTCGAGATCCGCGATATTTTGAAAAAGCATAATGTTAGTGCGGTTTTCGTGACACACAGTAAAGATGAAGCGTTTGTATTTGCAGATAAGCTAGCGCTATTTAATCACGGTGAAATCGTGCAGTGTGGTGATGCCGAAGGCTTATATTTAGCGCCATCAGATAAATATGTCGCAGATTTTCTAGGAGCGGGGAATTACCTTAAGGCTGAAGTCATTAGTGACTATTGCATTGCCACTAGCATTGGTGAAATCGTGAGTGAAAGTTTACTTAAGCTGCCAGTCGGTTCCACGGCTGAAGTGCTGCTAAGGCCTCAGCACTTATTATTGAAAGCGGATGCTAACGGTGTTGGCGAAGTGATTGAGCGACGCTTTTTAGGAAATATCTGCCAATATCAAGTTCAGGTCGATGAAACTGTCATAGAGATCCACAGTCCGCAGCGAGACTTAGTACTTGGCCAGCGGGTCGCTATAGCGTGTCAGAACCATAGTTTGGTTTTGTTCTAGTTAAAAGAGTTTAATCACTCAGTCCTAGTCGCTTAATCGTTAAGCCATCACCGCTTACAGACGCGTTTTAGTTATTTTACATGTGAGATAATGTGAGCAAAGTAGATTTTCTTGCTTGCTTAAGTTGTAGTTAGTTCAAGGAATTGACTATTGATTTTAGTTATTGTGCGTCAGTTAATGATATTAATCACTAAAGTTGTCCATAATGTTGCCGAAAATTAATTATGCTAAGGGTTACTTATAATAATGGATAGTCAGGTTATGCCTCGTGAACAGCTTGGAGTTTGTGCAGAAGGAAACTTGCACAGTGTCTACTTAATGTTTAATGCTAATGATAGTGTTGAGTCTGACATGCGCCCTTGTGTGGCGAATGTGGCTCAGTATATTTATGAATTAGCAGATCAATATTCTGATAGTGCCTTTAATGGTTTTGTTGCCATTGGTGCTAATTATTGGGACACCTTATACCCCCATGCTCGACCAGAAGAGCTAAAACCTTTCCCTGCGATGAATCGAGGTAATCGAGATGCACCGGCTATCGAGTATGATTTATTTGTGCATATCCGTTGTGATCGTTTTGATATTCTGCACTTGGTGGCTAACGAAGTTAATCAAATGTTTGAAGGCTTAGTTGAACTCATTGATGAAGAGCGTGGCTTTAGATTCATGGACTCTCGTGATTTGAGCGGCTTTGTTGATGGCACCGAGAACCCTAAAGGACGTAGTCGTCAGGAAGTTGCATTAATCGGCGAGGAAGACAGCCGTTTTAAAGGCGGAAGTTATATTCATGTACAAAAGTTTGCCCATAACTTAAGTAAGTGGAACCGTCTGCCAGTCAAGAAGCAAGAAGATGTTATTGGGCGTACTAAAGCGGACAATATCGAGTATGCATCGGCTGATAAACCGCTTACGAGCCACATTAAGCGTGTTAACCTGAAAGACAGTGAAGGTAAGTCTATGGAGATCTTAAGGCAAAGCATGCCTTATGGTTCAGTTAAAGAGCAAGGCTTGATGTTTATCTCTACTTGCCGCAATTCAGTTAATTTCGAAAAGATGCTAGAGAGCATGGTGCATGGCGATAGTGAAGGCAACCATGACCATTTAATGCATTTTACTCAAGCATTAACTGGTTCGTCATTCTTTGCGCCATCATTAGACTTTATGATTACAGCGGGCTAATTCGCAAGGTTTTACTGACTCATAAAAAACGCACAGTAAAGTGCGTTTTTTATTGGGCGTAACAAAGTGAATTATTCGCGCTAAGCTTCGTCTTTATCCCAATAATTGGTGGGGCGTTTGGCGTAAACTTCGTTGACAGATTTTACTAGCACCTTGTTATTTTCTGGGTATACAACTACGTCATGTATGTCTCGGTTACCAACGACCAGAAAAACAAACTCTTGCTCACTATGATTGACGAGTTTATGAGACACACCCGTGTCAGCGTTAAAGCAGATATATTCTCCCTGACTAAAAGGGTGAGGCTCGCCGTCAATGTATAGCGTCGCTTCGCCATGCATCGCGTAGATATGCTCTTCTTCTTTTGTATGGTAATGGGCAACAGCTGAGGACTTACCTGGCGCTAAGCGTTCCATGGTCACGCCAATTTTTTCTCCACCGGCGGTATCGCCAATGTGCTTTTGCTCGCTGGCATACTGATCTTCATGCTGCCAAGATTCCCAGCATATATCGTTGATATTTATTATTTTACTTTTATTCATTATTTGCCCTCGACTAACAGTACTGTCATTGAGGATTATAACGATTATTGCTCGAGAGAGAAGCTGCTATTCAATATATTGTATAAAACATAGTGTTTCATACAGGGGGCATTAAGCTAAATGATTGGGTTACGGTGCAGAGCCTAGGTAAACGGTCGAGTGATGGAGGCTGATTATGCAACAAACAAAAAATGCTGTAGCCCTGAGGGTACAGCATTTAAAAAAATCGTCGCTTTATGTTTAGTCGGCGTAATTAATCAGCATAATTAAACAGTGACTTAACTGTCTCTAGCGTGTCTTCAATGCTATGGATACTAGATGGACAGATGAAAATCGTATCATCACCAGCAATAGTCCCCAAAATACCCTCAGGCTTACCTATTGAGTCGAGCAGACGCGCGATTAATTGCGCTGCACCAGGGCTAGTTCTGACAACAATCATGGCTTGGTTATGGTCAACATCCAGTACCAGGTTTTTAAGCGGGCTTCCGGCAGTAGGAACGCCAAGCTCTGCAGGAAGGCAGTATACCATCTCTTGCTTTGCGTTACGGGTTCTAACCGCGCCAAACTTACTTAGCATACGAGAAACTTTAGATTGGTTTATATTGCTAAAGCCTTCTGCTTGAAGGGCGATAACAATTTCACTTTGAGAGCCAAAACGCTCCTCTTTTAAAATAGATTTGAACGTCTTAACTAAATCATCTGGGCTTTTACTAGCTTGCATATATTATTATTCTTTATTCAAAAAAATCTGCTTTATCATGAATATTTTCGCCGTTTTTGTCAATTGGTATTCGTTTTTTTGAATAAAAATTCATTAATAAACCCAGTTAGACTCAATGATTCAACTTAAGTTAGAATGATTATTCTAAATTTTGTTATGCTAATTTATTATGGTTTTAGCTCTGTATCGCTGATGTACACTCACTTTACTCATTTACCATCTTACATTAGCGTTCTAGATTATATTCAACACGACTAAGGGATAATTGAATTTTTTTTGTGAATCCAGTACTGTTGCGGCATTGGAAAGGTGGATCTAAATCACAAAAATCTGAGAATTGACGGAGATCATTATGAAAGTTGCTGTACTTGGTGCTGCTGGTGGTATTGGCCAGGCGCTTGCCCTACTGTTAAAAACTCAATTACCTGCGGGTTCAAAATTGTCGCTTTATGATATTGCCCCTGTTACGCCAGGTGTTGCGGTTGACTTAAGCCACATCCCTACTGCGGTAGAAGTAAAAGGTTTCGCTGGTGAAGATCCTACTGCTGCACTAGAAGGTGCTGATGTTGTACTTATCTCTGCGGGTGTTGCTCGTAAGCCGGGTATGGATCGTTCAGATCTATTTAACATCAATGCAGGTATAGTTCGTAATCTAGTTGAAAAATGTGCCGCGACTTGCCCTACGGCATTAATCGGTATCATTACAAACCCTGTAAATACAACCGTAGCCATTGCTGCTGAAGTATTGAAAAAAGCGGGTGTTTACGACAAGAACCGTTTGTTCGGTGTTACAACGTTGGATGTTATCCGTTCAGAAACGTTCGTTGCTGAAGCAAAAGGATTAAACGTTGCAGACGTTAAAGTTAATGTTATCGGTGGGCACAGTGGAGTGACGATTCTTCCGCTGCTGTCACAAATTGAAGGCGTAAGCTTTACCGATGCAGAAGTTGCAGCATTAACGACACGTATCCAGAATGCGGGTACGGAAGTTGTTGAAGCTAAAGCGGGTGGCGGTAGCGCAACTCTATCTATGGGGCAAGCTGCATGTCGTTTCGGCTTATCACTTGTTCGTGGTCTTCAAGGTGAAGCAAATGTGATTGAATGCGCCTATGTTGATGGCGGCAGTGAGCATACTGAGTTCTTTGCACAACCTGTTGTACTTGGTAAGAACGGTGTTGAGCAAGTCCTTGCTTATGGCGATGTAAGCGCATTTGAAGCGAATGCTCGTGACGCTATGCTAGATACACTAAAGGCTGATATTGTGCTGGGTATCGAATTCGTTAAATAAACGATGACTGACCTCTTGTGGGTCATAATAAAAAAGGAGCCTTAGGCTCCTTTTTTGTTTCTCAATGGCATCAAGGTGCTAATTTAAAGAGAATAATTAGTTACTTCGATCTTAGTTACTGCGTTGAGTTGCTATTCTCGCAAGCGAGATGAGCGCTTCTTTATAATCGGACTCTGGAATGATGGCCAGTGCTGCAATGGCCTTGTCAGACTCCTCGATAGCGCGCTTCTCTGTGTACTCCAATGCACCACAGTTTTTAAGTGCGGCAAGGATCACCTCGATATGCTCAGTTCCGTCACCTTTCTCGATAGCTTCACGGATAAGCGTCTTTTCAGTGTCGTTACCATTTGCCATAGCAAAAATAAGCGGCAGTGTAGGCTTACCCTCAGCTAAGTCGTCACCGATGTTTTTACCTAGCTCTTCTGTTTCTGCTGTGTAATCGAGAAGATCGTCGGTTAACTGGAATGCTGTACCTAAATACTTACCGTATTCAGCCAGTGCGGTTTGCACCTCAATAGGGCTGTCTGCGAGCAAACCTGCAAGGCGAGTAGCGGCTTCAAATAGCTTGGCTGTCTTGCAATAGATGACGCGCATGTAGCTGTCTTCTGTGGTGTCAGGGTCATTACAATTCATCAATTGTAGGACTTCACCTTCCGCGAGCACGTTTGTTGCGTCAGCGAGGATCTCTAGCACGTCTAGGCACTTGAGTTCCGTCATCATTTGGAACGAGCGGGTATATAAGAAGTCACCGACTAATACACTAGCGCTATTACCGAATAGGGCGTTGGCAGTTTTTCTGCCGCGTCGCAACATCGACTCGTCAACAACATCATCATGTAAAAGTGACGCGGTGTGAATGAATTCGATAATGGCTGCTAATTTAAGGTGAGATTCACCTTTATAGTCAATGGCGCGAGCTGCTAGAATAGATAGCAGAGGTCGCAAGCGTTTACCGCCACCGTTAATAATGTAGAACCCAAGTTGATTAATTAGGGCAACATCTGACTCTAGTTGTTTATAGATCAGTTGATTGACAGCTTGCATATCGCTATCAGTCAATTGACGAATGGCGTTTAAATCCATAAGTAGGCTCTAGTTCTTGTTGGCTGCTGAGTAACATTGCAGCTCAATTAAGGCTTAATGTTATAATAATTGGATTCTACCTAAATTTACGGTACAAGACAGTAGTTGTAGATGAATGTGAGAGTTATTTGGGTCTTTTTTTATTCTAAGTTAATTAAGGCTTGTCAGCAGCCTGTTCTTAGCGTAAACTCCGCGACCATTGTCATTAAAGCTTTTATAGCACCCCTGCATCAAACAAATATGTTTTGAGCGGCGTGTTAGAAATATCGGAGTAAAATAGCTATGTACGCTGTTTTTCAAAGTGGCGGCAAGCAACATCGCGTTGAAGCCGGCCATACAGTTCGTTTAGAGAAATTAGAAGTCGCTACAGGCGAAACTATCGAATTTGACCAAGTTCTTTTGGTTGCTGATGGTGAAACTGTACACGTAGGTGCACCTTTAGTTGAAGGTGGAAAGGTTGTTGCTGAAGTTATCAGCCACGGCCGTGCGGAGAAGGTAACTATTGTTAAGTTCCGTCGTCGTAAGCACCACGATAAGAAGATGGGCCATCGTCAATGGTTCACCGAAGTTAAAATTACAGCTATCAACGCTTAATTAGGAGAATAACTCATGGCACATAAAAAAGCTGGCGGTTCTACTCGTAACGGCCGCGATTCAGAAAGTAAACGTCTTGGTGTAAAGCGCTTCGGCGGTGAATCAGTTCTAGCTGGTAACATCATCGTTCGTCAACGTGGTACTAAATTCCACGCTGGTGTTAATGTTGGTATCGGTCGTGACCACACTTTATTCGCACTTACCGATGGTAAAGTGAAGTTTGAAGTTAAAGGTCCACAGAACCGTAAGTTCATCAGCATCGAAGATTAATTCTTAGCTCAGCTAATAATTAATATTAAGCCCCGCCATTGGTGGGGCTTTGTTTTTTCAAAATTAAGTAAATTGTGTTTTGGCGACTAGAATCGTTAAGAGTATAATTCTTTCATTCTGTGGTGCCAGGAGTTGGTATGAAGTTTGTCGATGAAGCTATTATCCGTGTAGAAGCCGGAAATGGTGGCAGTGGTTGCGTTAGCTTTAGACGTGAAAAATATGTTCCTGATGGTGGTCCTGATGGTGGTGATGGTGGCGACGGTGGTAGTGTTTATCTACAAGCCGATGAGAACCTTAACACACTGATCACTTTTCAGTTTGAACGCTTCCATATTGCCGAGCGCGGTAAGAATGGTCGTGGACGTGATTGTACCGGTCACGGCGGTGAAGACTTGATCCTTAAAGTGCCTGTAGGTACTCGCGCTATCGATAACGATACTGAGGAGTCACTGGGTGACTTAACCACTCACGGGCAAAAATTGCTTGTGGCTAAAGGTGGTTTCCATGGTCTAGGTAATACTCGTTTCAAGAGTAGTACTAACCGTGCGCCAAGGCAGAAGACGTTAGGTACCGACGGTGAAGTGCGTAGCCTTAAGCTGGAGCTGTTATTGTTAGCAGACGTAGGCTTGTTAGGTATGCCTAACGCAGGTAAGTCGACCTTTATTCGCTCAGTGTCTAAGGCTAAGCCGAAAGTGGCTGACTATCCGTTTACAACTTTGGTTCCTAACTTAGGTGTTGTTAACCCTAGACCGGGTCAAAGCTTTGTAATCGCCGATATTCCAGGTCTTATTGAAGGTGCTGCTGATGGCGCAGGTCTTGGTGTTCAATTCTTGAAGCACTTAGAGCGTTGTCGTGTATTGCTGCATATTCTAGATGTCGAGCCAATTGATGGTAGCGATCCAGTTGAATCGGCTCGTGCTATCGTAGGTGAGCTTGAAAAGCACTCTCCAAAGCTTGCGGGTAAGCCGCGCTGGTTAGTGATTAACAAAGCAGATTTGATGTTGGAAGAAGAGCTACAAGAGCGAATCGACCATATCGTTAAAGAACTTGAGTGGGATGGCGATATCTATACGATTTCAGCTTATAACCGTGAAGGTACTGCTGAGTTAGCCCTTAAACTACTAGACTTTATTGCTTCACTTCCTCCTGAAGAAGAAGTTGATGCCGATGCCGAAGTCGAGTTCAAGTGGGATAACTATCATCAGAACGCTAACGAATCAGTCAATGAAGATTTTGACGATGATTTCGATGACGACTTTGATGAAGATGACTACGATGTAGAGATTATCTACCAAAGATAATTATTCGCATAAGAGGAAGTTGAGAAAAGGTGTACGCTACAACGCAAAATGACATTACTCGTCAAGTCGTTAGGGTTGCTCAACTTCTGCTAGCTTATGGCGCTGAATCTGAACTTGTTGAAGAGATCACTCAGCGCTTAGGCCACGCCTTAGGTTTAGAAAGCGTTGAGATATCCATCTCTTCCAACTCGTTAGTACTTACCAGCTTGGCCGTCGGCCGTTGTATCACAACGACGCGGCGCATTCGCGAACATGGCATTAATATGACCGTAGTTTGCGAACTCCAACGTATCTGTTTACTCACCGAAAAAGGCATTTATGGCCTAACGGAAGTACGTAAGCGTGTTGGCCGGATCCAACCAAAAACCTACCCCGCTAAATATGTCGTGCCCATGATTGGTTTATCATGTGCAAGTTTTTGCCACTTATTTGGTGGTGATTTAACGGCCTGTTTGATTACCTTTTTCGCCTCGGCAGCGGGTATGTTTGTCAGATTATCAATTGCTAAACGTCATTATAATTTACTGCTTAACTTTAGTGTGACAGCCTTCGTGACGACGCTAATAGCACAAACTGGATATCAATTTGACCTGACTGATACCCCTAAGTTGCCTATGGCGGCAAGTGTATTAATGCTCGTGCCTGGTTTCCCAATGATTAACGCCATATCGGATATGGTTAAAGGTCACCTCAATGTGGGGATCTCTCGCTGGGGACAGGCCACTTTGCTTACGGTAGCGTCGGTTATAGGCATTACTATCGCAATGCAGATTGGAGGATTATTCCTGTGATCTCATTATTATTAACCATGCTCAATGACGCCATTTTTTCTGCTATTCCAGCCATTGGTTTTGCTATGGTATTTAATGTACCGCGTCGATTTTTGCCTTACTGTGCAATCGCGGCAGCAATGGGACATGGTAGCCGTACCATGTGGTTAAGCTTTGGTTTGCCTATCGAGTGGGCGACATTTTTAGCCGCAGCTTTGGTCGGCGTTATAACGATAGCGTTTGCTAGAAAGCATTTAGCGCCGCCATTAATGTATGCTGTAGCTGCAATTATTCCTATGATCCCAGGCACCTATGCATTTAATACCGTAATAGGTTTGGTGCAGCTAACAGCGCAAGCCGATATGAGCCCTGAGCTGATTTACCAAGTTGTCAGTAACGGCCTTAAAACGGTGTTTATCTTAGGCGCACTCTCTGTGGGGCTTGCGATGCCGAGTCTGCTCTATTTCCGTTCGCGTCCAGTCATTAAGTAACTAGAATCTTTCATTCGATAGTTATTCGTTCTTAGCTAATACGTGTTCAATCATTAACGCTTAGGTAAGCTAAACATACTGTATCTGACAATATAAAAATAAAAGGAAGTTTCATGAAAATAGCTATGATTGCCGCAATGGCAAATAATCGCGTCATTGGTAAAGATAACCAAATGCCATGGCACCTTCCTGAAGATTTACGCCACTTTAAGGCCATGACCTTGGGCAAGCCTGTCGTCATGGGGCGAAAGACGTATGAGTCGATAGGGCGCCCATTGCCCGGACGACATAATATTGTCATTAGCCGTCAAGCAGATCTCGTTATTGAAGGGGTGACAACCGTCACGAGTTTTGAGCAGGCTAAACTTGCCGCAGGAGACTGTGCGGAGCTTGTTGTGATAGGGGGAGGCCAGCTATATGAAATGTTACTGGCTCAAGCAGATATCTTGTATCTCACTGAAATTGCATTAACTGTCGAGGGTGATACCTTCTTTCCTGAGTGGTATGATGGTAGCTGGCAAGAAGTCTCTCGAGATGTAGCGAAAAATGATAAACAGCTTGAATATAGCTTTATCAAGTTGGTAAAAAAATGTTAAATTTAAGGGGTTGTTTAGTGCCCTGTATAACGATAAAGAAAGCCTACTAGTTAGCGCTACTTTACTAATAATAAATAAAAACTAAAAATAAGGAGTGTCCGATGCGCTTGTTGCCTCTGAGCCTCGCTACACTGATTGCTGCATCTTTAATTTCTGTACCTTCAACTGCACTTGCTAACCAAGACCAGTTGACCGCGAATATCTGTAATTATGTTCAGGCTGATGATAAAAATCGCCTACGTAAAAAGCTTAAAGAGAGTCGTGTTAAGCTTCGCAACATTTATAGTGGCGTATCTTGTAATGGTGATAGCCTGCTAAGAGTAGCGCTGAAAAGTGGTTCAAATAAAGTGGGTACCTTTGTGGCAAAGCGCTTACCTGCAGCTGACTTAGGCTCTGCTGAAAGTGATGGAAGTACAATTGTTGCTTGGGCAGAAAGTAACGGTCACAGTGGCAGTGAGATAACCGCAGCGATTAAAGAGCGTATCGCAGGTGGTTAAACCGTGAAATCAATGTAATAAAAAATACTGGGCTTATCCCAGTATTTTTTTGTCTGTAGCGAGTGAACTTACCAGGTAGAAAACAAAAAAGAGGCGCTAAACTTAGCGCCTCTTTTTATTTTTAAGCTTGATTGAGCTTATTTATATCTGTTGCTTAAGCTCGGTCAATATTGCGCTGCAAATATAGCGCTTCCCACTGAATGAACAGATACTTAATGCAATGGGTATAAATTAGACTCTGAACTCTTTAACAGAAGCCTGCAGTTCTTCTGCGAGTTGGGCCACTTGATGGCTTGACTGGGCTGTTTGGTCGGCTCCAGTCGACGTTTCCTCTGAAATCGCCGCAATATGCTCTAGTTTCTCGGATACTTGCTGACTCACTAAGTTTTGCTCTTGCGCAGCATGAGCAATATGTGTTCCTGAGTCGTGAGCGCGATGTACAGCATCGCTAATACTTTCAAGTGCATTATTAGCCTGTTCAGTCTTATCAACGCAAGAGTTAGCCTGTGTGCGCCCCAAATCCATTACGGCTACCGCTTCTTGGGTTCCTTGTTGCAGGACCTCAATCATCTGTTGGATCTCTTGGGTAGAATCCTGAGTTCTTGATGCAAGGCTACGCACCTCATCGGCAACAACGGCAAAGCCTCGACCTTGCTCTCCGGCTCGAGCGGCTTCAATTGCAGCGTTTAGCGCGAGTAAGTTTGTTTGCTCTGCAATGCCTCGAATAACATCGAGAATAGATCCAATAGAGGCACTATCTGCATGCACCTTGTTGATGACGACGCTGGCTTTAGACACTTCATCGGCTAGCGCTAGAATGGTACGCTTATTTTCATCAGCAATCAGGCGCATATGTTGGCTTTCATCATCGGCGGCTTTGATTTGGCTTAGCGCCTCATCAGCACTGGCCGTCACCTGCTGAGCACTTGAGCTTAGCTGAGTCGTTGCTGTTGCAACTTGATCAACTTGGCTCTTCTGTTCTTGAATGCCAACAGTGGTTTGGGCAGTAATTGCTGAAGTCTCTTCTGCTGCAGCGGCAAGCTGATCTGAGCGCTCTAAAATGCCTTGGATCAGCTCTCTTAGGCTATCGACGAGTTTATTGCAGTTGGCTGACAGTTTTGCGAATTCATCATGGCCTGATTCATCAAGTTTGTGGGTTAAATCACCTGATGCTAGTACATTTAGAGCATGATTGACTTTCTCTAATGAGCGAGTCAGTGGGCGAACGACTGCGATACTAACAACGACTGCAACGATAATAGCGACTAGCATCAATAAAACGGTGCGCATACTCGCGCTATCGATATTAGCAATGACATCGTGACTGATCTCGGCAGAGATGGTCTCGATGTTAGCCGTTAAGGTTTTCATCTGCTTGTTGACGTTAGCTGCTGCTTGTTCAACATCAGCAAGCAAACGGCTTGTATTACGATTAAGCTCAAGTTCTTTTTGCTTTAACGCTGTGAGGGAGTTATTGCCTTTAACCATGCTAAATACGTTACTGGCTTCAGCATTAAGCTCGTCAATAAGTTCGGCATCGACAACGCCGTCCCAGTGGTTAGTAACATAATCAACTTTGCTCTTTGTATCGCTAACAATATAATCGAGTTCTTTTGAAATGATGTCGAATTTTGCTTTTTCAGTGCTGCCCATCAAGTCAAAACTGGTGCTGGCGATGCTGCTAAAACTGAGTTCGAGCGAACTTGCTGTGGCTGCTATCTCTTGCTCAACAACATCTTCACTCATCTCTAGGTCAATTAAGTCGAGTAATAAAGAGGCGCTATCATCGACGGCTATCTCAATATCATCGTATTTACTGATAATTTTATTTGTAGTGACTAAAGCAGTTTCATGAGTCGTAATCATTTCATGACTAATGCTATTGAATTTAGCGTATTGATTATCAAGATTTCGAATAACAGAATTTAATTCTGAATTGCTACTGACTAGGCCGGTTAGTTTTTTAAGCTCACGCTCAAAGGTCTGGCTGGCAGTAGTAAATTGAGCGTTGATTGTAGGGATCATCGCTGCACTTTGGCTGTGGTAGGCCATCAAAACTTGTTTTTCTTGTTGAGAAAGAGTCTGAGAAAGCTGATTGCTGGTTTTTAATGCAGGAAGACTTAGCTCCTGTAAGACTTGAGTACTGGTCTTTAACTGGTTGTTAGTAAACCAAGAAGCTGCGCCAAGTACAATTAGCAGTAAAGTGACTACCGTAAACCCACCTATCACTCTAGTGGCTACATTTAACTTCATATGAGCTCCATTATTATTATTTTTATCTAAGTCTCAGCATCTGGCCGACATCTATTTCGTATACTGTATCGGCCAAATGTTGCAATAGTTTAACTCTTTTTTAACTTCTTTTAACGGCTTTTATTTTGTTTTGAGTAATTTTCTGGTTTGACTCCATATGCCAAAGTGTCATGTGCTCCCCCCAGCAACAGCCAGTATCTAGTGCCTGCCTATTAGCGAGGTGAGTTTGCCCCATAATGGCAGCCCAGTGGCCAAAAATCACAGTGTAGTCGGTGGGTAGCTGACTTGGTTGGTTAAACCAAGGGACTAAGGAGTCATGATTACAATCTTGTAGTGGTGACTTACAGTCAAAATCTAAGCGGCCATCGGCTTTTAAGTAACGCATACGGGTGAGTGCATTAATGCAATAGATCTGTTGTTCAAGCGCTGTTAAATTTGAATTAAACTCATCGACTGAATTGGTATACATCTCACTAATCAAATCATTTAGATAGTTGGGAGATTGCAATGTTAGGCTGACTCGATCTGCTTGAGTGCGTAAGGTGTGCAGATCCCAGTTAGGCGGCACACCCGCATGGGTCATAATAAGGTTCTTTTCAGGCCAGTCTTGATAGAGTGGCTGCAGTCTCAGCCAGTCGATAATATTAGCGATATCATCTGCTGCTAGTAGAGCGGTTAAATGATCTTTTGGGTTAGCACGTTTTAACTTTCCGTGAATAGCCAGCAGATGAAGATCATGATTACCGAGGACAATTTTAGCTGAACCAGACAAGGACTTAAAAAAACGCAGTGTCTCAAGGGAACCTGGCCCCCTAGCAACGAGATCACCTACGGTCCATAAGCAGTCCTTTGATGGATTAAAGGCTACCTTTTCGAGTAGCAACGTTAACTCGTCAAAGCAGCCTTGGATATCACCTACAAAATAGTTCGCCATTTTTACCTATGCATTATTTATGTTTTGTTAATTATGTTTTGTGATTAATGAAGTAAACCTGGGACGGCTAAACGAAAGGCGGATATGGGGGCTGTAAATTCATTGCCACTGCTGTCGACCATGGTATAACTGCCTTCCATCACACCCAATGGGGTTTCTAATACGGTGCCGCTGGTATATTCATATGAGCTATTGGGCTTGATTGTCGGAGTTTGGCCTACCACGCCCGCACCGTGAACTTCACTTTTTTGCCCATTGGAGTCTGTAATACACCAATGGCGACTTTTTAGTGTGACGTCATCATCACCGAGATTACTGATGGTAATAGTGTAGCTAAATAGATATTTCTCTTCATCAGGGGAGGATTGATTTTCAATATACTCTGTTTTTACGTCGACGCTAACAGGCGTTGTTAATTGACTCATATAGACCTCTAAAAGATGGAGTTATCTGATTTTTAACGAGCTTCCATATTAAATGGAGAGTATCTGAATTAACAGGTAATTATTTATGAGCAGGTATAAAAAAAGGGCAGTTATTGCCCTTTTGTTGGTCAGTATATTATTCAGAGAATAAATCTACTTCCTATCGAAAACGTGGTTAGCCATAGCGACGTATTGGTCAACACGGATCTGTTCAGGCCTCAACGTTGCATCAATACCTAACGCGGCGAAGTCTTCATCAGATAATAGCTGCTTAAGGTTATTTCTAAGCGTCTTACGGCGCATGTTAAATGCTGTCGTGGTTAAGTTTCTAAGCAGGTCGACATCTTTACATGGCCAAGGTTTAGTTTTGTATGGCACTAAACGCACAACAGCTGAGTCCACTTTAGGTGGTGGTGTAAAGCATCCTGGTGGGACTTCAAGCACAGGCATGACTTGGCAATGGTATTGAGCCATTACGGTAAGGCGGCCATAAGCTTTAGTACCCGGGCTTGCAGAGAGTCTTAATACGACCTCTTTTTGCAGCATAAAGTGCATGTTCTCAATATGCTGAGCAAACTCAAACAGATGGAACATAAGCGGAGTTGAAATGTTATATGGTAAGTTACCAAACACTTTCATCTGCTTGTCTTCACGCACGAGTTGATTGAAATCAAACTTAAGTGCATCACCTTGGTGAATTTCAAGCTTATCTTTAAGGACCGGGTGCGTTTGTAAACGCTCAACCAAGTCTTTATCGAGTTCGACAACAATAAGCTTGTCGATACCGCTTGCAACAGGCTCTGTTAATGCCGCTAAACCGGGACCAATTTCTACCATCACATGATCATTATCAGGTGAAATAGCACCAACAATGCGATTAATCACATTCTCGTCAGTTAAGAAGTTTTGTCCAAAACGTTTTCTGGCCGTGTGGCCTAAATGTACTTTATTGCTCATGAGGTAACTTTTATCACTAATTCTTTGCAGCCAAATCAATGGCTTTATTTAATGCGCAGACAAAACTGCCAATATCAGCAGTACCCGTGCCTGCAAGCTCTAGGGCCGTACCATGGTCGACCGACGTTCTTATATAGGGTAATCCTAGAGTGATATTGACTGAACTGCCAAATCCTCTAGATTTTAGTACTGGAAGCCCTTGATCGTGGTACATAGCGAGTACAACGTCAGCATCTTCTAAGTATTTAGGTTGAAACAGGGTATCAGCTGGTAATGGGCCAACGATATCCATGTCGAGTTCTCTTAATTCATTAAGGGCAGGGATGATGATATCGATCTCTTCTCTGCCTAAATGGCCGTCTTCACCTGCATGAGGATTTAAACCGCAGACATAGATCCGCGGCGACTCAATTGCAAACTTCTCGACTAAATCGGTATGTAAAATTTTGACAATCTGATGCAAGCGATCACGGGTAATGGCTTTAGACACATAAGCCAATGGTATATGAGTTGTTACCAGTGCAACCTGCAAACCTGGGGCTGCAAGCATCATCACCACATCCTGGCAATTTGCTTGGTTTGCGAAAAACTCAGTATGACCACTAAACGGAATGCCAGCCTGGTTAATGATGCCTTTATGGACTGGGCCCGTTACAACAGCATCAAATTCACCAACCATGTTCTTTTCACCAGCAAATCTCAGTGTTTCAACAACATAGGCACTATTGTTTTCATTTAGTTTCCCGCACACCGCGTCGGCTTCAAGGGTAAATGGCACAATAGTCAATGTTCCAGCTTCCTGTGCTTTAGGCGGCTGGTTCGGTTGGTATGGGCGTAGCGTAATCGACAGCCCAAGCTTCTTAGCGCGAGACTTTAGTAGTTCGGGATCAGCACAAACAACTAGCTCAGCAGGCCAAGCCTGCTGAGCTAGTTGTATCACTAAATCGGGACCTACACCCGCCGGTTCACCCGGCGTGATGGCAATTCGTTTAGTTGACAATAGTATTAACCTCGATTCGTTTCTGGCTCGAAAATATCGATAAATGCTTCAGCGCGCATTTCATCTAGCCAGTTTTGTAACTCTTCATTAAATTTACGACGATAGATCAGCTGGTGAGCTCGGTTCGTATTAAATTTATCGGTTGCATCTGTTGTACGTCTTTCTTCTAGTTGAACAATATGCCAGCCGTGAGTCGAACGGAATGGTTCGCTATAGCCACCAATTTCAAGGCTATTTAACTCTTTGGCAAATGCTGGAACATAGATGTTCGGATCGGCCCAACCCAGTTCACCACCTTTAGCAGCAGAACCTGGATCTTCTGAATACTGACGTGCTAAATCTTCAAACTTAACTTCACCTGATTTAACTTGAGCTAGGAATCTGTCCATCATGCTCTTAGCGCGTTCTTCCGAAAGAATTGGAGACGGCTTAAGTAGAATGTGGCGAGACTTAACTTCTTTAACTTCTTTGGTTTCTAGACCGCGAGCATCCATCACCTTGATGATATGGAAGCCCGATGCACTCTTAATTGGACCTATGATATCACCAGTCTTCGCATCAGTGACCACTTCTGCAAATAAGGTTGGCATCTCGTTGATGTTCATGTAGTCCCAAATACCACCTTCTAGTGCTTTAGGGCCTGAAGAGGCTGCAATTGCGATACTTCTAAAGTCATCACCATCTTGTAATCGTTTCATCACGACTGCGGCGCGCTTACTTGCAGCTTCTAGCTGCTGACTGTTAGCGTCGCTTGGTACATCAATAAGGATATGACCAATTTGAAACTCAACTTCTTTCAGACCTTGCTCATTGATTAGCTTTACAAGGTTATTGATTTCTTGCGTAGAGACTTGAATGCGACGTTGAACTTGAATACGTTGAATTTCACCTAAGGTGATCTCTTCACGTAGTTGCTCGCGGTATTGAGCAAAAGTTGTACCTTCACTTTCAATTTGCGCTTTCATTTGCGCAACCGTCATCTTCTGCTCTTTAGCAATATTTTCGATAGTCTGGTCTAACTGTAAGTCACCAATGTGTAGACCAATTCTATCGGCCATCTGTAACTGCAGACGAGTTAGGATTAAACGTTCAATAACCTGAGTCCGCAGTGCAGTGTCTGACGGCAGCTTCTGACCTGCATTAGCAGCATTTGCCTGGATGGTCTTTACCATTCCGGTCACTTCACTTTCTAAAATGATCCCTTCATTTATTTGCACTGTTACACGGTCTAGAGGTTCTGGCGCAGCGTGAATTGTCTGGCTCATTGCCAATGTTATAAGGGCAAAAATCAATTGGTTACAGCGTTTCATCCACTAAAATCCTTGGCATTTATTGAGTGTCATTTACGGTGATTACTCACCGGGTTAATGATTCTTTAGTTCTGCTTTGACTGCATGTCGTCAGCTAGGTTCAGCATTTATTTACGTTATTTATCTGCTAATTCTTCAAATAAAGCGGTTTACGATAATTAAATAGGCCGTCATCTAACATATCTGATACCCCTAATGGGCCTGAACCACCGAGTCCTTTGAGGATAAAGTTTAGGTAGATCCCGCTTTCAAATAGTTCTCGAGTATCCTGTACCGGATTATCTTCGTCAATATAATTGGTCTTGATGCGGTAATGATAACTCAAACGGACTGCCCAGCAACATGATTCATATTGAAAACCTGTATAGGTTTCAACTGCTCGGCTTTCATTGAGATCGTAATACCAGTTACCCACTAAGTAGAGGCTGTCGTTAATCGGCCAGGCTCCCCGGAAACCAAGCTGCTTAATATCGACAGACTCATTGGTATTGGTGTTCAGTAGATCCGGTACGTAGCGGTAGCTAGCTTGCAGTAGCTTATTAGTACCCGGACGATAGTCAACGGTGACTTCGCTCTTCTTATTTTCACTCTCTTTAGCATCATACTGAATCGAGCCACTTAAAAACCAATCTGCGTAGAGTTGAGTACTTAATTCGGCTGCAATTGCAGAGTTCGAGGTGTTCTCTTGGGTGAAAGTATCGTTACTCCCCATGACATCGTTAATACCAACACGACTGTCTTCGAGGTAAATAATTTGCCCCAAGCTGAATTTAAATACTTCGCGGTTTTGTTCGTTAAATAGCTTAGTGGTTAAACCGAGCGTGAACTGATTTGCATCGGCTATGCGATCTAGGCCTGAGAAACGTCGATCTCTAAACAGACCGTTGTAATCTTCTTGTAACGGCGCAGTATCGTAAATACCAATATCAGATTGGTCCTGGTAACCGACATAAAGATATTGGAACTGTGGCTCTAATGTTTGGCGGTAGTTGGTGTCGAAGTAATCCGTAAAGCGCTCAAAGTTAATTTGACCATGAATGCGTACCTCTGGCAGCGTTCGGTTGACGCGATCGCGAAGCTCTGAATCAGAGAGGTTGCCCTTATCATCTTGCCAATAGTTAGTTTGCAGCAATTTGACTTCACTGGTCAGCGAGCCTGCTGGACCATGAATGGGATAGGAGATACTTGGCTCTATATGCACACGAGTGGCAGCCGAGTATTCACTATCTTGATGTTCAAAGTTAGTCGCTTGACTATATAGGTTAAAGTCTAAGCCGTGCCAATAGCTTGGCGCACGGTAGTTAAACGTAAACTGCGGCATCACTTGGTAAGGCTTTTCCTCTTCACCAAGTACTTTAATATCTTGTACTCGTGCACTTAAATCCCAGTTCTGCTCAAAGTAAGATATTTCACCAATTCGGTTTAATTGATTATCTGTCGCGCGTTGAACATCTGAATTCAAGTCATTGAAATAGTTGTTATCTGACACATCAGTGTAGTTTGCATGAACGCGCCAGTTTTGATTAAATGCGCCAGTATGCTCCCAGTGATACAGGTATCTATCTGGACTATTTTCTAGCTTGTTATCGTTGGCTAGATATTCAAAATTTAACTGGCCACTCTGCTTCTCGCCAGCTAGGTATCTAAACTCTGTCTTGGTGAATAGTCCACGAGCCGACATATAGTTTGGCGTAAAGGTTAAATCGTATTCTGGTGCAATATTCCAGTAATATGGCGTCGCAACTTCAACACCGTTGGTGGTACTAGTGCTAAATGTTGGGAATAAAAAGCCAGATTTACGCTTATCTGATACCGGAATGGTCATATAAGGCACATACATTACAGGTACGCCAGCAATCTTAATTTTAGCGTCCCAAATCTCTCCCCACTCTTCGGAGCTATCAATCTTGATTCGGTCAGCTTCTAATAGCCAAGCTGGATCTTTATCAGGACAAGTGCTGAAGTTCGTGCCAGACAACAATAGATTATTATCTTTAGTGATCTCCAGTCTTTCGGCATCACCATGGATTTGTTGACCGTGTAACCAATATTGAGCGCCACTTAAGATCGCACTGTTACTGCGCATTTTGGCAACTAAAGAGTCAGCTGTAACGGTAAACATAGCGTCTTGAAACACTAAGTTGCCATTGGCATGAAGTTCTTCAGTTTGTTGATTTAAAATTGCTTCATCGGCTGCAATGTTGCGACCGCCCTGGCTGAAGCTTACATCGCCAATAAAAGTTGCTTCTTTACCCATTTGGGCTGAAGAACTATCAGAACTAATATAGATCCGCGCTAATTCGGCTGGATTATTGATGTCGTAAAGCGGAACGTACGGCTTTACCGGAGGTTCAACTACGCACTGCGACGCAGGGGCTGTCACAGTTTCGGGTTCGTCTGCTAAGACTAATTGGGGAAGCAGGCTCAAGGCCAGAAAATAACGGATCTGCATCTTAGGTCAATTAATTATGATTTCTTAGTCTGGACGGTGAAAGAGGAGAAAAGTTGACCCTTTCTTGGGCAACTCAGCCAAAATAATTCTTTTCAATTGCTTAGCTGATTCCATTTTGTCGTTATAATAAAGCAATTTCTTCTTAAGAGCCATGAGGTGCCCTTGTCAGATCCTAGATTTCTTCAGTTAAATGCATGGCTAAACCAGTATTTTAATGTAAAAGTTTCGCCACAGCTGATTTCAGGCGACGCAAGTTTTAGGCGTTACTTCAGAGTTGTTGTCGACAACTTGTCTTATATTGTAGTCGATTCCCCTCCTAAGCTTATCGATATCACCCCGTTTATTCAATTAGCGGACAGTTATGCGCGTCAAGGTATTGCTGTGCCTAAGGTGATCGCTAGCGATAAAGAACAGGGCATTATGCTGCTTAGCGACCTTGGTGACGTGCAATTATTATCGGTGTTAAAAAGCGATAACTTACAGCAATATTATTCTCAAGCATTAGTGTTACTTAACGATATTGCCAATGTGACAGAGACGCAAACAGCTCCATTGCCTCAATATGATGCCGATTTTGTGGTACGAGAACTGGATATTTTTATTGAATGGTTAGCCGTGCATCATCTTGGGCTGGATACTGATGACGTTAAAGCGCACACCAGTAGTGCATTTAAACTGTTAGTAGATAATGCACTGGCTCAGCCACAAGTTGGCATGCACCGTGATTACCATAGCCGTAATATTATGCTGCAAGATGGCAAGTTAAAGGTTATCGACTTTCAGGATGCAGTGCTTGGACCTGTAACCTATGATGCGGTTTCACTATTGCGAGACTGCTACATTCGTTGGCCAGATAGCGATGTGGAAGCCTTAATGCATCAACATTACAGCCAGTGTGTTAGCGCTGGGCTGATTGATGTGGCAGTCACATTTGAGCTGTATCGACGCTGGTTTGATTTGATGGGGATTCAAAGACACATTAAAGCTGCGGGCATTTTCGCAAGGCTTAATTATCGCGATAATAAACCGGCCTATATGGCCGATATTCCACTGACTCTTGAGTATATTCGCGATATTGCAGGTCGTTATATCGAGCTGCAACCATTTGCTCAATGGATTGGTGAAGTCATCATCCCAACATTCAATGCTCATAAATAATGATTCATATCAAAAAGGCTGAACAATGAAAGCAATGATCCTTGCGGCGGGGCGTGGAGAACGACTGCGCCCCTTAACAGATTCAGTGCCTAAGCCTCTTGTTGAGGTGGCGGGCAAGCCGCTAATTGTTTATCACATCGAAAAGCTCGCTGCGGCTGGGATTTCAGAAATCATCATTAATCATGCTTGGCTTGGCCATAAGTTAGTCGAGACGTTAGGTGATGGTAGTCAGTGGCAAGTTAAGATTCGTTATAGCGAAGAAACCTCGGCACTGGAGACGGGTGGAGGCATCAAACAAGCGTTAGGCCTGTTAGGTGACGAGCCATTTTTAGTGATAAACGGTGATATTTTTATTGATGAGTTACCGAGAATCAAGGCGCTTGATACCGGAGTGCTGGCGCATCTATGGTTAGTGGATAATCCATCGCAACACCCCCAAGGAGACTTTGCTTTGCAAGGTGGCAAGGTGAGTGATAGTGGCGCAGAAAAACTGACTTTCTCTGGTATGGGCATTTACCATCCGGCTTTATTTAAAGAGACACCAGAAGGTGCGTTTGCACTGGCTCCTTTGCTCCGTAAAGGCATGAGTCATAGTCAGGTTAGTGGTGAGCATTTTAATATGTATTGGTGTGATGTTGGTACGATTGAGCGACTCGCACAAATAACAGAACGTGAAACAAAAAAGGTTAGATAATGCGTATTTGGGGTAAGGTTTTCGGTTTTATTATTGGTTATATGGCGGGTCGTCTTGGTGGCGCCATCTTTGGGCTTTGGCTAGGGCATATGTATGACCGCAGGCAGAGCCAAAAAGCGGGGCTCGCGGGCGGCGGAAAACGTCAGGCACTGTTTTTTAATACCACCTTTTCGGTGATGGGGCATGTAGCAAAAGCGTCGGGACAAGTGACTGAAAACGATATTCGCATGGCGAGCTCGTTAATGGATCAGCTTAACTTAAGTGGCCAAGCCAGAGCAGATGCACAGGCGGCATTTCGTGAAGGCAGGGAGCCTGACTTTGATCTTAATGCTTGCCTAAAAACCTTTAGACTCATCTCTATGGGTCGTAAAGAAGTGCTACAGATGTTTTTGGAGATCCAAATTCAGACCGCGCTTGCCGATGCTCAGTTAGATCAAAAAGAGTTATCAATTCTGTCCGTGGTTGCCAAAGAGCTCGGATTTAGCCAACAGCAACTCAATGACTTATTAGCCCGTTGGCAGGCAGAGTTTAATTTTCATCGTAGTGGTGGGGCTGGACATCAAACATCGATTGAAGATGCTTACAGTGTGCTGGGGGTGACAGAGTCGATGTCTGATCAAGAGATCAAAAGAGCTTATAGAAAGTTGATGAATGAGCATCACCCCGATAAGCTAGTCGCTAAGGGGTTACCTGCTGAGATGATGGAGCTTGCTAAAACAAAAGCCCAAGATATTCAAGCTGCTTATGATAGAGTTAAGGCTGATAGAGGCATGCGCTAAATACTAATAATCAGAAAATAATAGGGATATATGATGAAAAGAAGCTTAGCAATATTACTGGTTTTTTTGTGTGCATTTCCTGCAGTGTCTGAAGTATATGTGACCCCTTTTGGTGGCTATAGCTTTGGTGCTAGTGAGTTTGATATTGCTAGCACAGAAACCGACGAAGCGGGAAAGGTTAAAATAGCTGAGGCGCAAAACTATGGTGTCATGCTGGGCTTTACCACAAAAGACCCTGGTAACGTCTATCTTCTTTATAGCCACCAATCAACCGATTTAAAAACAGGTGATAACTTTAGCCCTAATGTGATTACCTCTATGGATGTGGATTACTTTCATTTTGGTGGCAGTTTATATTTCCCTATGCAAAGCGTTAAACCTTATGTCACCACTAGCCTTGGCTTTACCCATATGCGACCAAGCGGCGCTTACTCTAATGAAACGCGTTTTTCAGTGGCTCTTGGTGGTGGTATTGAATACCAGGTCAGTGAAGCCTTTTCATTGTTTGCTGAAGTAAAGGGCTACGCGACGTTTATCAATGCTGATAACGCTTTGTTCTGTGGTAATGACGGCTGTATATGGAATATTCAGTCAGATATTATGTGGCAAGGGCAAGCCAATCTGGGGGCCAGTTTTAAGTTCTAGCTTTAAGTTCTTAGTTCTTAGCTCAAGTGTGCGGCTTGCAGTCTTTCTTTCAAGAGCCACGAGACTGACGATCATTTTATAAACAAGGGCTGTGTTAGATGAAAATAGTAGTATTGGACGGATACACACTCAATCCTGGAGATCTAAGCTGGCAAGCTCTAGCGCAGTTCGGCGAGCTCACTTGTTATGATCGCAGCGCACCGAATGACGTGATAGCGCGTAGCCTTGATGCTGAGTTTATCCTGACCAATAAAACCGTGCTTGATGAAACGATACTTAAGCAGTTAACAAAGCTTAAATATATCGGCATTCTCGCAACCGGCACTAATGTGGTCGACCTCGCAGCGGCCAAAACGCTCGGCATTGTGGTCACAAACGTGCCTGGATATGGCCCAGATGCGGTTGCTCAAATGGTATTTGCTCATATTCTTCATGCCACTCAGCAAGTGAGTCTGCACTCCGATGCAGTAAAGCGTGGTATGTGGGCTGAGTCGGCAGATTTTTGTTTTACTCTTACGCCACTACAATCACTTAAAGATAAAACAATAGGGTTAGTTGGTTTTGGTGATATCGGGCAAACTGTGGCTCAGATTGCACTGGCTTTTGGCATGAAGGTCATAGTCAATACTCGAAACTCGCAAGTTCCACTACCTGAAAACTGTAGTTGGGTAGAACAAGCGGAGTTATTTAAGCAGGCAGATATTGTTTCTTTGCACTGCCCGCTTACCGTAAAGACAGATAAGCTGATTAATGCAGATGTATTAAGTACCATGAAATCTAACAGCATATTAATTAATACCGCTCGTGGAGGGCTTGTTGACGAAGCGGCATTAGCGGCAGCGTTAAATCAAGGGCAACTGGCATTTGCAGGCGTTGATGTATTGTCAACTGAACCTCCTAAGGCTGATAATCCGCTTCTTAGCGCTAACAATATCAGCATCTCTCCCCATAACGCCTGGGCAACGCGAGAGGCACGGCAGAATTTGCTTAATATTGCGATTGAAAATCTAGTGAGCTTTAGAACAGATAATGCGAACAATCGGGTTAACTAGCACATAGGAGTTGGCGATTAAAGGCTGACGCATTAAAGTCTGGTGCATCAAAGTCTGGTGCGTCAAAGTCTAATACATTAATGGCTAGTACATTAAAAGCTAATGTATTAAACGTTAGCGCATTATGCAGGCACTAAGAGAATAATAAATACTTTAAAAAAGCCTCAACCTTTTAATCAAGGCTGAGGCTTTTTAATTTTGAAATTATCTATCAGTCACTCTAATGTAGAGTTAAAAAGTAACCTTAACCTTACTTGCCGCAGTTAGCGCCTTTGCAACGGCTTTATCGATATCAGTATCTCTGGCTAATGCCACACCTAAACGTCTCTTACCGTCAATCTCAGGTTTGGCAAATAATCGAACCTGTGTATCGGGCTCAACTAATGCATCAGCTAAACCTGAGAACTGGATGTTGTTTGAGCTGCCTTGGGCAAGGATCACCGCCGATGCACTTGGACCGTGCTGAGTGATGTTACTAATTGGCAAACCTAAGATAGCACGAACATGCAGAGCAAACTCCGATAAGTCTTGGCTAATAAGGGTCACCATACCGGTATCGTGTGGTCGAGGGGACACTTCAGAAAAGTAAACTTCATCGCCCTTGATAAATAACTCAACACCAAATAGGCCATAACCACCTAAGGCTTCAACTACCTTTTTACCTATGGCTTGTGATTTAGCTAATACGATATTTGACATCGCTTGCGGCTGCCAAGACTCACGGTAATCCCCATCTTCCTGACGATGGCCAATAGCATCACAGAAATGCACGCCGTTCACCGCGCTGATGGTCAACAAGGTGATCTCATAGTCAAAGGCAATGAACCCCTCAACAATGACACGTCCTTTGCCCGCACGGCCACCTTCTTGTGCATATTGCCAAGCCGACTCAATTTGATCTTGGGTGCGTATAACGCTTTGGCCTTTACCTGAGGAGCTCATCACTGGTTTGATGACGCAAGGGAGCCCAATAGTGGCGACAGCATCGGTAAACTCTTGCTCGGTATCGCAGAAAAAGAAAGGTGATGTTGGGATTGATAGGGTTTCGGCTGCTAAGCGACGTATGCCTTCTCGGTCCATCGTTAGTTGAGTGGCTTTAGCTGTTGGCACGATGTTGACACCTTTAGCTTCCATTTCTACCAAGGTTTGAGTTGCAATCGCTTCTAGCTCAGGGATCACCAAATCAGGCTTTTCAAGTTCAATAACCGCCTTTAATGCCACACTATCAAGCATATTAATAACGTGAGAGCGGTGAGCAATTTGCATTGCAGGGGCGTTGGGGTAGCGGTCTACGCCGATCACTTCGATACCATAGCGCTGAAGTTCAATGGCGACCTCTTTCCCGAGTTCGCCGCAGCCTAGCAACATGGCGCGTTTAGCATTAGCTGATAATGCAGTACCTATCATTATGATTACCTTTTGAGATTGTAGGGAGTAGTTATTGGTTACAGAGCCTGTATGGCACTCAAGCTAGCAACACTTTACTGAGGCATTCTAGTGCCCCATTTTATTTGTGATTAGTGTAACGTGACGTGTATTTCTCTAGGTTAGATTTAGTGGCAAGTGTGCGAAAGATCACTTTGTTATGCTACATATGGGATCGCTAATATGCAGATTTAAGTCGAAAAAATGCAGTTGTAGGGTTAATATTGCTTTAATGTTGCTATGATGTTTTTAGTGTCTATCGTTGTAACTCAAGGTTTCACAAGGAGAGCGATGTGTTTTTAGATTATTTTGCGTTAGGAATTATTTTTTTCGTTGCGATTTTTATTTTCTATGGGGTCATTGCCATTCATGATATCCCCTATGAGATAGCCAAGAAGCGCAATCACCCACAGCAAGATGCACTGCATATTGCGGGGTGGGTGAGCCTATTTACCTTACATGCTATTTGGCCATTCTTATGGATCTGGGCAACCCTTTATCGTGAAGACCGTGGTTGGGGATTCCAAGAGGTCGTCGAGAAAGAACAACTGTTAGAGAGTGAAGTGCAAGGCTTGACTGAAACTGTGAGAAAATTAGAACAAAGAATCACTGAGATGGAATTATCAAAACAACAGCCTAAACAAGTAAGAGGCTCTGGTAATCATCAGTCCGGTACTAAAGTTGATACTCAAATCGACGATAGTTCAACAGACAGAGCAGAGGTGTAATATGGATTTACTACTTGTACTGACTTACACCGCAATCTGTATTGCCATTTTTAAAATATTTAAGATCCCATTAACTAAGTGGACCGTTCCAACGGCGATATTAGGCGGCATATTTATTGTTGGTGCCTTGATCTTATTGATGAACTATAACCATCCGTATACACCTTATGCTAAAGAGTATTTTGTAACAACGCCCATCAACCCAGCGGTTAGGGGCATGGTTGTATCTGTCGAGGTGGAGCCCAATACGCCGATTAAAAAAGGTGATGTATTATTTAAAATCGATCCCACTCCTTTTCAGGCTATTGTAAAGCAAAAACGTGCGGCATTAGTGGCGGCGGAGCTTGAAGTACCACAATTAGAAGCGGCATGGGAAGCGACAAAAGCTGCAGTGACGCGAGCAACCGCTGACAGAGATAGAACCAAGTCTGCGTTCGACCGTTATGAGAAAGGCCGTAAGCGTGGCGGTGCTAACTCACCCTTTACAGAGCTCGAACTCGATAATAGGCGTCAGCTTTATTTTGCATCAGAAGCACTATTAACTGCTGCTAATGCTGAAGAGCTAAGAGTACGTTTAGCCTATGAGTCAAACGTTGATGGAGTGAATACCAAGGTCGCAGGGATCCAGGGCGAACTTGAAAAAGCACAGTTTGACCTAGATCAGACGGTAGTCAAAGCGCCTGCCGATGGCATGGTGACTCAGATGGCATTGCGCCCAGGTATTATTGCTGTTCCTATGCCGTTAAGGCCGTTAATTAGCTTTATTCCAAATGAAGATCGTATGTTTGTCGGCGCGTTTTGGCAAAACTCATTGCTCAGATTAAAAGAGGGTGATGAAGCTGAAATCATTCTAGATGCTGCGCCGGGCCAAGTATTTAAAGGTAAAGTGGCTAAAGTCTTGCCTGCTATGGCTGAAGGTGAAATTCAGTCATCGGGTTCACTGATATCATCTCAGCGAGTGATGAGTCGTGGCCGCGCATTAGTACTGATTAAGCTTGAAGATCATGAGGCGAAAACTGAGTTTCCAGCTGGTGTTTCTGGGCATGCAGCTATTTATACTGACCATTTTGCCCATGTATCGATTATGCGAAAAGTATTGTTGAGAATGCAAGGCTGGCTCAATTACCTGTTCCATTAATTTATATATCTTAACACTGTGGAATTTGCAGGTACTAACTACTGGTACTTACAGAACCACAGTGGCTATAAAGGGGCTATAGGCCCCTTTTCTATTTAAATCTGTGTAGGCAATAGATGACATGCAAGATATTCAAGATCTCACCGCAGTACTGCGATCGAATACACCGATAGTTATCATAGAAACCTATGAAGAGCACCGGGTGATAGAGTTACTTAGAAAAGTTTCGAATATTCTGTATCAACCCCTGTTTAGCTGGAGCATTACCCAAGGCTTGATGCGAGTCGATAGCGGCATGGGAAGACAAAAATTTAACTGTGAACCTGGCGATATTCTTGGGCAGATCAAGTCGACAACGCAGCAAGGGATATATGTTTTATGTGATTTTCACCCTTTTGTTGACGATGCGCCTAGAAACGTACGTTTGCTAAAAGAGATCGCGCTGGAGTATGAGTCACTTAAACATACGCTGGTGCTGGTCAGCCATGCCTTCACTATCCCTCCCGAAATCAAACACTATTGTGCTCATTTTAGGCTATCACTTCCTAATAGCGCTCAGTTATTGAATCTAATTTATGAGCAAATAGATAAGGTGCGCAGTGAAGGGATCAGGCTCAATGTCGATGATAGTGCGGTCGCTAAGCTTGCAGAAAACCTACGTGGCGTGACCTTTGATGATGCCAGGCGACTCGCGCACAAAGCGATTGTCGATGATGGCGCAATCACCCATTCCGATATCGACAGTATTAACCGAGGCAAGTTTGAATTGCTCGATATGCAAGGTGTACTTCAATTTGAATATGATACCAGTGACTTTTCGCAAGTTGCAGGATTGCATAACCTTAAACAATGGTTGAGCTATAGAACGCCGTCATTAAAGACGCAGATACTGGAGGATAAACCCAAAGGTATATTGCTACTGGGCGTGCAAGGCAGTGGTAAAAGCTTGGCTGCTAAGGCTGTCGCGGGCTTGTGGCAAAGGCCATTACTTAAGATGGATATGTCAGCACTTTATAATAAGTACATTGGTGAGACAGAGAAGAACTTGCGAAAGGCGTTAGAACTTGCGGATTTAATGGCACCTTGTGTGTTGTGGATTGATGAAATAGAAAAGGGCTTAAGCAGTGGTAGTAGTGATGATGGCACTTCAAAGCGAATTCTTGGCACAATTCTAACCTGGATGTCAGAGCGAAAATCAGATGTGTTCTTAGTCGCTACGGCTAATGATATTAGCGCCTTACCCCCCGAGTTGATGCGTAAGGGGCGTATGGATGAGATATTCTTTGTGGATCTGCCCGATGCAGAGATCCGTAAAGCTATTTTTCTTATTCATATCAAGCGACGTCAGCTTGAGCCTACTCACTTTAACTTAAGTCAGCTGGCTAAGATTAGCCAAGGTTTTTCAGGGGCGGAGATTGAGCAAGCGGTTATTTCTGCTATCTATACGGCTAAAGCATCGGAGCGAGATGTTGATCAAGCTCTGCTGCAAGAAGAGCTGATGAAAACGCGCCCATTGTCGGTAGTGATGCGTGAAAAACTGCAATCATTAAGGCAGTGGGCTGAAGGACGCACGGTCAATGCGCACCAATAGCGAGTGACTTTTTGTTGTGCTCCTATTATCAGTGACTCGTTATGAACCGAACACGGGCTGTGGGCGGTTCATTGTATATCAATCTACTTTTGTTGCTTAGGGGGGAACTGCGCTAGGATTTTTGCAACGGTAGCATTAGTTTCTTGTGCTTTTGCTTCACCGCCCTCATCAAAGGTGAACTTGTCTGTACCGCGCCAGATTAATTGATTGGTTTTAGGGTCGAGAATATCAATCTGTATGGTTTGTATTTTGGCGGTATTACTGCCAACGGGGACATCGACGCTAGTGCCGATACTTGCGCCACCAGAACTGCCCCATGTCCCCGTACCTAATCCGATTGAAAAGCCCGAGTCTTTGGGTTTGTCATCAATTCTAAAACCATAACCCACATAAAAATCAGCGGCCAGGTCATTGGGGATAAAACCTTGACTGGTCAGTGAGCTGCTTATGGCTTGTTTAATTCTGTTAGCGCTCAGAGGGTCGCTATTTGCTGGCGGGGGGAGCTGTGAAAAGCTCTTTAAGTTAGCAAAGTTATAATCAAGGTCATAATCATTCTTAGGCGTAGAGCTACAGGCCGATAAGAATAATAGCGGTAACGCGAGTAGTGTGACAAAGAGGCTTCGTTGCTGTTGTTTCATATTGTTACCTTCTTAGTGCTCAATTCTCGGCGACTTTAATCTCGCCAAACATGGGGAGAGTGATTGGTATTAGTCATCTCACTGTATTTATTTTAGCCTTTCATTGTCAAGATAGTATATGTTTAAGGTATGGAGCAGTTAGAGTTTTTTGAGATCCCCAGCCCTTGTATTGGCGTATGTCAGAGTGATGCTAGAGGCTATTGCAAAGGGTGCTTACGTAATAGAAATGAGCGTTTTAACTGGCTCGAGTTTTCTGATGCGCAAAAATATGATGTGATCCGTTTATGTCAGCAGCGTAAACGGAGGCGTCAGCTTGCATTATTTAAAGCGAGAAAAGCGCAGTTACTTGATGAAAGGGCGAAAGTGAATTCCACTCTAGACTTTGGTTCTGATGGCTCTTAAAAGGCGTTTTATAAGCCTAGAGGCTGATCGGATTGGACTAGTGCTGTGTGGTGTTTAACGGCCAAACTAAGGTGAACTGGGTAAAGCCTTGTTGACTTAGAAGCGTGACTTCGCCGTGGTGTCTTTCCATGATTCTCTTTATTATAGCTAAGCCTAAGCCGTGTCCCTTATTACCATTTTTACTGCTTGCACTGCGGTAGAAAGGCTCAAAAATCTTACCTTGGTCTTCCTCTAAAATCCCTTCGCCATCGTCAGTCACAGACAAGGTGACGGCTTTACTGTCTATCGCGATGTTGACCTTAATGTCATCGATTGAGAAACGCTGAGCATTGGTGATGAGGTTTTGCAGAGCGCGCTCAACCAGTGATGGTTCTGCGACCAAGTAAATCGTCTCTTCGGGGGCATCGAAAAGTATCGGGGTTGGGTGGTGGCTTTGTAATCGTCGGATGGTTTGCGTGACTAAGCTGTTTAGGTCACAGCGCTCAAAATTGAGTGATTCTCGCTGGGTTTCCAAACTGGCATAAGTGAGCAGTTCTTGTAGAAGATTTTCCATCTCTTTGATATCAAGCTTCATCTCGTCAAGAAAGTGTTCGCGCCTAGCGGGATCCGATTCTGGTTGGCAGTATTGAGGCAACAGGGCAAGGGCGAACTTGAGCCTTGCAAGTGGCGTTCTTATTTCGTGAGAGACGGCATTAGAGAGATGTTTTTGGTTTTCAATAAGGGCACTGATATGGGCGGCCATATCGTTAAAGGTGTTGGCTAGAGGCAGTACCTGTGAGCGCTTAGTGAGTTTAATTCGGGTATTCCATTTTGCCTGTCCAAACTCTTTAGTGGCTTTCCCCAAGATTTTTAAGTCTTTCGATAGCGGCCATACCCAAATGAGTGCAATAAAGGCTAATAGAAAATAGAAGAAAATATTATAGATATTTCTTAGGCTGGCTTCTGGGTCGAGTTCAATCGGACCTGCCATTAGGACTTGTTCGCCAACAGCCACAAATTGCAGCTCATGGTTAATGTCATAAGGGGTGGCAATCACTTTGTCGGCCCGAACTAATTGTTCGCCAGAAAAAGCAACCTGTTCAGCATTAAGCAGGGTGAGTGGAAAGTTAGGCCTAGCTTGAATACTCTCTAGCATGGCTTGACGTTCATCTTGAGGCAGCTTAGCTAACACTTGCGCCAAAGCAACTAAAGGTGCATCGAGTGCACCTTTTTCGTCAACGTTATTTTGCCATAAATTATCCAGTGCCCATCCTATGCCTAAAAAACCTAGGCTGAGCAGAAGATAAAGGCTAATGAAAAGCCGTTTCATCTTAATAAATTAGCAGACTTAGTTGTTCCACGCTTCTGGCGCGAAGAGGTAACCTTGCCCCCAAACTGTTTTAATCCTAAAAGGGGTTTCAATATTATCGCCAAGTTTCTTTCTTAGGCGTGATATACGTACATCAATCTTTCTGTCTTTACCGTCAAAATCAATATTGAGCAGGTATTGATAGATATATTGGCGGCTCATTACTTGGCCTGCTTGTGATGCCAGTAACCAAAGTAGTTCAAATTCATGACTGGTCAGATCCACTTCGGTCTCACCCAAACGAATCGCTTGAGTATGCGGGTCGATACTTAACTTACCAAAGCTTAGGCAGTGAGATTCTACTTGCGCTGGTTTAGCTTGGCGACGTAGTAAATTGTTAATGCGCGCGACTAATAATGCTGGATCAACAGGTTTAACCACGTAATCGTCAGCACCTAACTCTAAGCCTTTAATTTGATCTTCATTTGAGCCTAGGGCACTCATCAGTAAAATAGGGCCTGCAAAGTAATCTGGCAATTTTTCGCATAAGGTTAAGCCATCCATCCCAGGCAGCATAATATCGAGTAAAATAATGTCAGGTTTATAGTTTATTAGGCGAGTAAGGACAGTGTCGCCTCTACGCTCTACTTCAACATGCATGCCATGTGACTTTAGGAAGTCGACAATCAAGTTGGCTAAACGAATATCATCTTCGACTAATAATACTCTATGCGTAGATTGAGAGCTGGTCATTAGAATAAACTCCATGGGTTTCGATATCGTCGCCTAACTTGAGGCGAAGAAGCGGGTGTGACTTTCAATTTTACACCTGCAATTGTTTCGTGGGTATCTTTGTCTATCATCACAAACTGAATATCACGGTCAGCACTGATATTGACGGTCAAAGAGTGAATGTCTGGTGAAGGACTGCACCATTTCTTTAGATCTTTGTAGTCTGAAATAATACAGACTGTTTTGTTTTTTAACATATCCCATTCTAATGTGACTTCTATATCGCAAGACTCTTCATTAGCTGAAGTGATACAAAACTCAGGGGACAGTTTTAGGTTAGTTGTTGGCTGTTTTGTACTATTTTTTGCAATAGCCGTTGTACTCATTAACGAGCTCAACAACAGACACAAGAATACAAGTTTGAATTTTGAAGACACTCTAATCAGAACCTATACGCTGCGCCAACAAAATAGGTGGTGGTGTAATCTTTTTCTAAAAGAGGACTATCGACGATTTCATCGCTGATATCGGTATAACGTGCCACTAAGAGTAAGTTCCAGTTTTCAGTTAAAACGTACTGCCCAGTAAATTCGATACTCTTATTCAATGCAGACTCCGCTTGATATTCTTGGCTCCAGTAGAGGCTTTCACTCGGTCTGACACCATAGTAATAGTCAACCACCTCTTTACTCTTCCAGTCTAATACCGCAGCAAATTCAAAATTCCACCTATCTAGGGGAATATTGTAAAACCACCTCAATTTAGACTCAAGGCCGCCATGGACATCAAGTATGTCATGGGCGAGCGTTGCGTGCACTATACCAAATCGGGTGTAAACAAAAGCCTCGGCTCCGCCAAGATATGTAAAGTTTCGATTTTCTAGCTCACCAATGGCAGGCTCTGGATTTACTCTGCCAAAGGTTGAGAGCGGGGAGGTTGCACGTTGACTACTGCCGCCAGCTGAAAGCAGGAAAATATTCGACGGATCCCAGCGATAGAAGAAGGCGCTATCACTGCTAAAAGTGGTGATCAAATTGATGGTGTAGTTTTCGCCCTCCGTTAAGGTATAGCCGATATTACCGTTATCGAAAAACCAGTTATCACCATAATACGCAATGGTCGGGACGACATACAGGGGGATGTCTTTATAGTCTTTAAGAGGATTAGATTTATTACCATAGCCTAAGGCAAAGCCTAAGTCCCAACGACCGACTTCGATACAGTCGGTATTGTTATCGCAGCCCGTTGAAGCGGTTGCGAAAGCAGCTCCCGAATATAAGCTGATAGTAAGCATAAGTGCTAATAAGTATGGCATCTAATACATTAACTCTTGATTACAAAATTAACAAATGAAGCTATAGGGTATCATCTATTGCCATATACAGCATGAAGGTTAAGATATTTGTTGCAAACTGATACAGTTTGAAAAGTAGTCAGTTTTAGGCGCGTGTTTATCTTGATTCAAAAGTACAGGCAACGGATAAGACTGGCTTAGGTATTGACATATAAGCTGTTTTAGCGAAAGTTAGTGTTTAAACTGTGCTGTGTAATAAAAGGAGAATGTGGTGACTGGAGAGCGTATCCCCTTAGAAAGGGAGAAAACAATTTTGGTAGATATAGATATTCGTCACAGCCTTGATGCTGATATTGATGGTATCTGTCGGCTTTATAGTCAGCAAAGCTGTTATGCAGGCACGTTACAACATCCTTTCCCGTCATTACATACTTGGCAAAAACGTCTTATGGAACTGCCTGATAACTGTTATAGCTTAGTGGCAATAAGAGATGGCGAGGTCGTTGGTCAAATAGGTATGGAAGTGTTTAGTAACCCTAGGCGTAAACATGTAGCAAATATTGGTATGGCGGTAGATGAGGCATTTCGAGGGATGGGTATTGGCTCTGCGTTGCTTGACGCCATGGTATCACTTGCACAAAATTGGCTTGCAGTGAGGAGAATTGAGCTTGAGGTCTACACTGATAACCACTTAGCCATTAGCTTATATAAAAAACATGGCTTTGTGATAGAGGGGGAAATGCGTGAATATGCTTTTCGCAGTGGCGAGTATATTGACGCATTTCTAATGGCGAATGTGAGAGATTAATCCGCTTCGCTTTGTTGCAGCTTTTGACTTTTTTCAGCCGCTTTACTCACAACAAATTGCGTGGCCTGTTGATCTAGGCTGCGCTTTGAGAGGTAGCTGGTGCCTTTTAGATGCTTTAATAGAAAGCCCTGAGTAGTTTCCGTTATCTCGGTGACATCTTGCCATAAAATAGTGCCCTGCACGTAGAAAGAGTCATTAGTGATCCCAGATTCATCTACCGTTAAGGTCACTTCATTATTGGCGGCTTTACTCATCATTTGACGCATTAGCCACCAAGGTTTTCTAAATCGTACACTCAATGCTTCAAGTGCGCCTAAGGCGATTAAAAACCATGAAGCGTAACCATTAATATTGGTTAGCATTAGGGCGGTACCCACTAAGCCAAAAATGATGGCCTTACGATATGCACGCACAGAAGTATCGACAATGACTGATTCGTCATAACACTCGCTAAAGTGGCTTTTATCTAGCGTGTATTGTGTAGTGTAGCTATATTGATTGTTCATTTTGTCTCATTATTACAGCAAGTGCATGCTAGCTGGTATGGGGATGTTGCGATTATAGTGCGTAGTTTGCTTATCGTCGCTTAACTTGAGCTTAATTGGCATTAATAACACGTTATAAAATGAGGTTCTACGAATATGCCCACGATCCCAACTGATTATGTGAACTATAAATCGAGTCCGGTATTTGACAAGCAGACCGTGCCAAAGATGTTTTTACACCTGCACAATACTAAGGCGGGCGTCTATGGACAAATTCATGTGTTGAGCGGCGAACTCAAGTTCTATGGTTTTACTGATAGACGGGGCGAGGTGGAGCAAGAGATCGTGATTAAAGTCGGTGAGGTCGGGGTATCGCCGCCTCAGTATTGGCATAAAGTTGAGCTTCTTTCGGATGATACCTGTTTTAGAGTCGACTTTTGGGCACAAGCAGATTCTGACATAGTGGCGCAGACCCAGTCGGAACGAGATTAGCGTTCATATGGTCATTCATGATAATGACTCATATTAGGGGCATTAGTGACTTAGTGGATTTGCGGCTTGATAGCCAAGATATCGCATTTGAGTTGATTGACGATCACAGAAGAGGTGTGCCCCTTGAGTTCACTTATTAAGCCATGGTGCTCACCTGCGCCAATGACCAACAAGTTAGCGTTACATTGGTGAGCGATAGTGGGAATAATATGATCCGGTAGGCCTTGCTCAAGGTGTAAATGTTCGTTTGTTATATGGTAGTTTTTAGCGTTACTGAGTAAGCGTGCCCAATGCTGCTGTTTTTGCTCCTTATCTGAAAGGTGGTTAGTTTCTTTTTCAACAGACATGCTCCAATTTTCTGTTTGATAACAGTTAAGCAGATGAATATCGCTGTCTAACAGTGTCGCCAGTTGCAAAGTATCATCGAGTAAGCATTGATTTAACTTACTGTGTTCAATATCTGGGTCTGCGGTTTCAAGCGCGGTGAGGATATGCCCATGTTGCTGCCAAGTCTTATTACCCACTATCATGACGGGTTGCTCACACTCTCTAAGTAGGTGAGCTTCACAGCTAGGGATGAACTCGTTGATAACTGGGTTGTGGTGTTTGTTATTGACCACGATTAAATCGTAGTTACCCTTATTGGCTTCGTTCAATATCGCAACATGGTCTTGGAGGTTCTTAATGGCTTTTATCTCAACTTCAACCCCCAGCCGTTGATACTTAGCCAATAGCTTTTTGACAACTAGCATGGGGTCGAGTGCTTGCTTGGAGAGTAATCCAAGGCGACTTAATACATTATTGTAGGGGCGCTCAATCTTCAATACAGTGACTTTCGCATGAGTTTTTTTAGCGAGTTGTAACGCCTTGTTGAGTGCAAGTTGTACCGGCGAATCATTATCGATTACCGTTAATGTATGGTGGTAGGAAATCATGGCAAATACTCCGTCAGCCTTGCATTCCCTTGCCATTAACACAGGTCCATAATTCTGTAAATCTAGTCGATAACCCAGTAAACACACGGGTTTGCTAATACTAAATCACGCTTAAATTACTCCTTGTAAGTGCTTTTCAATCTACGAGATTTTAAGTCATTGATTTCAAAATTGTCTTACTTCTCGAGTTCAAATAATTTGCAGATAATTTGTGAATAAAAAATGATTACCATTGTTATTAACGGTCCTCAACCTGACTTTAACCTGCATTGTCGATGGGGCGATTATCTCCATCGCTCGATGACAAGTAGAGGCGATAGATGGCGCGTTCAAAGGCATTAACCATACTGGGTTGATGTTCGTTGAGATTGGGTTGATATTGAATTGCTAGGTTTTGCGCTTACTTTTTATGCTTAGTCAGTACAGCGGCGTAACGTGAAAAGGCATTGCTAGGGAGACTGCCTGAGACCGATAAGCCTTTTGTTGTGGGGCTGGTATTTTATATCGGCTTACTATCGCTGGGCATCTGGCTTGGATAAACCTGCTGTTCTGTCGCTTTCTAATCGCCGAGTTGAGGTTTACATTCTATTACTTCAACAGTAGCTTAGATTAGATTAGGTTAGATGTTAACCATGTGAATTAAAAACGATACCGCTATGGATGGAAACAGATGATGGCTAAGCGTAAGACAATATTGATCACCGGCGCCAGCTCTGGTTTAGGTAGAGGCATGGCACTGGAGTTTGCAAACATGGGGCGAGATTTGGCTTTGTGCGCGCGACGAGTTGAGCGTTTAGATAAGCTAAAGCAAGATCTCTTACAGATAAATCCAAATATTAACGTTTCGGTTAAAGCGCTTGATGTTAATCAGCATCAAGATGTGTTTAAGGTGTTTAATGAGTTCAAGTCTGAATTTGGCCAGTTAGACAGGATCATTCTTAACGCAGGAATGGGTAAGGGCGCTGCCATTGGCACAGGACATTTCGAGGCCAATAAGCAAACGGCGGAAACTAATTTTGTAGCTTTACTTGCTCAAGCTGAAGCGGCGATGATTATTTTTCGTGAACAAAATGCTGGCCACTTAGTAACCATATCCTCGGTGAGTGCTGTGCGTGGCTTTAGGCGAGCGATGACCGTTTATGCGGCGACAAAAGCTGCTGTTACGTCGTTAACTGAAGGTATTCGTATTGATGTAATGTATACGGCAATTAAGGTCAGTTGTATTCATCCTGGTTTTATCCGCAGTGAAATAAACGAGCACGTCGAAAAGGTGCCTTTTATTGTTGATACCGACGTGGGCTGTAGTGCTATGGTTGCAGCTATCGAGGCTGAAAAAGCCAATAGCTTTGTACCAAGCTGGCCATGGGCAATACTGCATCGGCTACTTAGAGTACTACCGAGTCGCTGGATAAGAACAATGAGTTGATCAGGCTCATCGTTTACAGCTTTAGCTGAGGCGCTATAGTTGTCACTGACGTTCAGGTTGGCGATTAATCGCTATTGTTGATGCTATTGCTGACAGCGGCGATTATTCATATTGATTGCGCATAGCCGGAATATCCGTGAGATATTCAACAAACTCAACTTCGTAACCATCGGGATCGATAAAGTACACATTACGGCGATAGGGATCTTCTGCGCCCGCTTTATCTACAAGATGGCCGCTCGTTTTGAGGCGCTCAATCACCCCATCAAGATCATCAGTGACATATGCAAAGTGGGCCAAGCCAACTTGATGCCCACTTAAGTCACGGTTGTCTTCAATACCGTCATCGTTAAACGTTAAATATTGATAATCATCACCAAAGTGCACCCAGTTGCGCTCTACGCCATGCCAGCTAGACTTTCCTCCGCCGCGAACTTTCCAATGAGGAAAGATTGCTTGGTAAAACGCTAATGCCTTTGAAATATCTCTGACCACTAAATTTAAATGCTCTAAACGCATCATAATTGACTCCTTGTATTGTTGTCCTAAATTGATTGCAGCTTTGCAAATGGCTTGCTTTGATGGTCACATGCCATAATGGTACTCCTGCTGTTTTGGAAATGGCTTGTTTTGATGGTTAATCCGCACTCCTTTTAAGGCTTCGCTGTATTGAGTGAGCATATGCAAACTGTAGTCGATACGTTCCCGTAAATGTAATTCTCTATCGCACAGTGGCGCGTCAGTATTGAAGAGTTCTTCGACATTTCTAACGATTAAATGATCAGGCGTCGCCACCAGTTTATTGTTTTTTAATGCATTCATTCTTAGCTCGGCAATAGGGTAGGCACCACTTATCCCACTGACAACAGCAACCAATAAAGCGGGTTTATGGGCGGTATCTTGGTGGTCGCACATCAACAAAAAATTCTTCATCAAAGGTGATGCCATGCCGCCCCACTCGGGTGTAATTAATACTAAGGCGTCTGCTTTCTTTACTTGCTGAGAAATTAAAGGCCAGCGGCTACCATCGGCAGATTTGGTTTCTGCACTTCCATCCCAAAAAGGTAACTGGTATTGGCAAAGCTCTATGTGATTGACTCTGTTAAAACCCGTCACCTGTTCGCTCAGGTAACGGGCGACTTTGGCACTCTGCGATGGGCTTCTCTGGCTGGCACTAATGATGACTAATTCCATTTTAGTAAACCTTTTTGTTTATTTAAGTTTTAAGTAAAGTAAACAGTTTACAAAATAAAGTAAAGAAAAAAGTTTACTTAATTGATGGTTGAGTAATAATGGCCATAGTCATACCGCTTTGTGCCTTGAGCGATAAAAGAACAAAGCTGCCATAAAGAGATAACGATGAAGACCAGTGACAAAATTTTGCAGATGCTTAAAACCCAAGGTGAATTAACGGCTAAAGCGATTGCTAGTGAGCTAGGCCTGACAACAATGGGGGTGCGTCAGCATTTACAAAGCCTTGAAGAAAGTTGCGATGTGGTTTTTGATGATAGAAAAGCGACTCGTGGGCGACCGACACGTTTCTGGGCGCTAACGCCGCAAAGTAATAGTCATTTCTCTGATAGACATGAAGAGCTGAGCGTTCAGCTAATTGATTCGGTTAAAACTGTTTTTGGCGACAGTGGCTTAGAACAGCTTATTAGCCATCGTGAACAGGTGTCACTTGCGCTTTATCGTGATGCGTTAATCAGTGCCGATAGCTTAGCCATTAAGCTACAAGTCTTGGCACAGTTACGTACCAATGAAGGTTATATGGCGACGGTTGAGCATAGCGACGGCTGTTACTGGCTACTTGAAAACCATTGCCCGATCTGCGCTGCAGCAACAAAATGTCTTAATTTTTGCCGCTCAGAATTGCAGTTATTTCAGACCTTACTGCAGCATGACGCTACGGTGAGCCGTGAGGAACACATTATCCAGGGGGCACGTCGCTGCGCCTATAAAGTACAGCCTATCACTGCTGAGCAATAGAATTTTATGGAATCAAAACGTGCACGGCTAGATAGGTTTATTAGCGTCAAAACAGGTATTAATAAAAAACATGTTAGGTTGCTGTTGGCTAAAGGGCAAGTGCAGGTGGACGGTGAGATAGCGCGTGATATCGATTTGATTATCGACGAGTTCTCCCATGTTTGTCTTGATGGTCAAGTGTTGCAAGCCAGCCGGCCGAGCTATGTGATGCTATATAAGCCCGTTGGCGTGGTCAGTGCTACCGTTGATGATAAGCATAAAACGGTTATCGATTTGCTGGCTAGAGAAGATAAGTGCAGTCTGCATATTGTTGGTCGCTTAGATCTCAATACTTCAGGTTTGTTGCTGTTAACTAATGATGGTCGCTGGTCTAAAAAGCTGATGTCGCCAGAACATAAGGTCGGAAAGCTGTACCGAGTGACGCTGCAAAATCCCATTGATGAATCTTATATTCCAGCTTTTGCCAATGGGATGTACTTTGAATATGAAGGTATCACGACCTTACCCGCTAAGCTGGAGATCATAGATGCACACACGGCTTTGGTGACTTTGATGGAAGGGCGTTATCATCAAATCAAGCGCATGTTTGGCCGCTTTCGAAACCCCGTTGTAGGTTTACATCGAATATCCGTCGGCGCCATCGTGCTCGACCCGCAATTAACTGCTGGTGAAAGTCGAGACTTATCGATAGCAGAAATTCAGAATGCCTAAATATGCTATCCATAGGTTTTTCTCTTAACTCATGTCGCTCACTCTGGTGCAGGACTTCTGTTAAATATACCGCTTGAGCGGGCTATAAAAGGGTGGAATAAAGGGCTGAGTAAAAGGCTGAGTAAAAGGCTGAGTAAAAGGCTATATAAAGGCCATGTAGAGAGCAAAGTGAGAATGTTGAGCCCAAACCTGTCAAATATCTTAACCCTTAGGGTCTTTTTGCTAAAAATAAGACCATTTTTTTAGTTTGTGAGCTGGTGCAATTTTTCAGCACTTTTACTCTGCGAATTTCATCAGTTGCTAATGTGCTAAACTTGAACCGTGTGTTCAATGTCATATTTTTATTGGTTTGCGTGATCAGTGTCTCGCATTGGTTTTACGCTTGAACTAAAGTCCTATTTTTGTTTATAACACATTGATTAATTAGTAATATACCGTATTAGTTTCGATTTCCCTCGTTTCCCCTACGCCTGCGAGCATATTTGCTCGGCCCCATCGCTTCGACTAGAATGCGCGCGCTCAAATTAACTTAATTTCATATTTGCATTTAGCGGTGCGGATATATTTTTTGACTACTTCCTGTAGGGGAACTTAATGTCGACACAACTAGCTAACCCAGCTCCACTAGGCCTAATGGGCTTTGGTATGACAACTGTCTTACTTAACATCCATAACGCAGGTTTCTTCCCAATTGATTCAATGATCTTAGCAATGGGGATCTTCTACGGCGGTATCGCTCAAGTTATCGTTGGTATCATGTGCTTTAAGCGTGGTGACACGTTTGGTACAACTGCATTTACTTCTTACGGTTTATTCTGGTTAACTTTGGTTGGCTTAATCGTTATGCCTAAAATGGGCCTAGCAGAAGCAAGCCCAGCTAGCTTTATGGGTTGGTACTTAGGTTTATGGGGTCTGTTCACAGCAGCACTTTTTGTGGGCTCACTACGTTACCCACGTGCTAAGCAAGTTGTGTTTGCATCATTAACGATTTTGTTCTTCCTACTTGCAGCTCGTGATTTCACGGGTAGTGAGCTAATCGGCACGATCGCTGGCTACGAAGGTATCTTCTGTGGTTTAAGCGCAATTTACTTTGCTATGGCACAAGTATTAAATGCTGAGTTTGGCCGCGTTATTTTACCAGTTGGTCCAGTTGCAGTTGCTGCATATGAGCCCGCTGCAGAAAAACAAGCCGCTTAAGTTATAAGTTATCCATTATCACCTATCTCCGATAATGTGAAATTTAAAGCGAAAAAAAAAGCTGACCGAGGTCAGCTTTTTTTGTCTCTGCTTTTTATTTCATACTTAGTAACAGTACATTGCTTAACGCTGCTGAAGCTTAAACAACCACTTACCGTAAAGGTAAATACCAATCGCTGAGATGCTACCGATTGCGGCAATGATATACCAAGCCATACCTATATCATGGGTGTTATATAAAAGCGTTGTCAGTGCTTGTGCACTCTCGCCGGTGTAGCTAACCAAAGTTGTAAAAGCTTCACCCTGTGGGATCGCGCTAATATCTGCAGCGCTCATGCCACGTTCGGCCAATAGTTCGCGGGAAAAAACCTCCTTCGATGCATACATCTCGTAGAGTTTAGGACCAAAGTAACCTTCAAGCGTCCAGCCAATACCCTGCGGTAACATAACAAAGCCTAAGTACATGGCTTTTTTACCTTCCGGTGCAATGTTACCCATAAACTCGTTTTTCTTTGGGCTGATCATCATTTCACCGAATGAGAACATCGCAATCGCAAGCACAATCATCCATGCCGCGTTTGTTGCGCCAATCAATACGAACGCCAAAATACTCAACAAGCAGCCAGCGAGCATAGCTGTAGTGATACGGTATTTAGCGGTTAAAGCAGCGACCAAGAAGCAGCTGGTCATGATCATGCCGGCATTTAGGTTTAGCATGCCCTCTGGCATCACCTTAGTTCCGGTATTATCAAGCCCTAGCCAGAATTGGAAGAAGCCATTAGAGGTCCCTTCTGGACCAAATAGCGAGGTCACAATTACACTGGTATCGACCCACTCAGAAATGTGAATAGGTAGAACATCGAACAGTGAGTTAAACAGGAACCAGAAACCCGCAAATACCAACATATAGTAGATAACGATAGGCTTTTTTAGCTCGTGTAAAGCATCGCGCCAGAGCGCTTCTTGCTTAATCTCACCCGATTTAATTTTACGGTTACGTTCTAAACGCTCTTCTTTTCCGGGCTCTTTATAAGCAAATAAGAACAGGAAGTTAAACGAGATGATTGCAGCGCAGGCATAAAATACGTTATCCCAAGATAGCTGACGCATATGCACAGCAACCAGTGGGCCGAGGAAGCCACCAATATTAACGACCTGATAGAATATACCCCATGCCATCGAGGTGTTTTGTCTACCCGTGGATAAGACTAATGTGCCTTGGATCCCAGGCTTAAATATACCAGTACCGGCAGCAAGCAAGATGGCACCAAATAAGAAACCATAAAAGCTTGGGAAAAACGCCATGACTAAGTAGCCAGCAATTTTGATAAGTGTAGAGGCAAAAATTGTTTCTTTATAGCCGACACGGTCTGAGATCCCGCCGGTAAAGACAGGTACAAAGGTCTGCATAAATGCCCACAGAGCAATAATGACACCATAATCACTGAGGCTAATGCCTAAGCCACCTTCTGATACTGGGGCTTTGGCGTAGAGGCCAGCACTGGCTTTAACGCCGTAATAGGCGATTCGCTCAACGAGCTCCATGCCGCCGACAATCCAGAAAATGTAACTTAAGCTGGCAATAGAGGCCCACATACCCAGCTGCTTAACTTCCCTTAGGTCGTTATCTGCATAAGCATCGTTCGAATCACTCATAGCTATCCCTTCAAATGTTTTAATTATTTAATCGTTATTATGTATATATCTTAATTGTGTTGGTTTTGGGTTTGTAGAGCGTGTGAATCTTTGCCAAAACGCTGCAAGCTTGTAATTGCATGCGACACTTTACCTAATTTGGTTGCAAACACCAATGCGTTATTACATTGAGTCGTAACGGATGTTTTAAACAAAATTGAGTTTTATGGGGAAAGTACTCTGAAGTGCCGATAATTGTGAGGGAGCGAGGTAAGCCATAAGCTTGCGGCTGATATGGCTATGGAGGCCGGAATTACACATCAAGGCTAAATGAAGGCTAAATAAAGCATAAATATGGTTCGATTCAAGTTGTCGTTTTATTGCTTGAATCAAGTTGTACTTCAATAGGTATTGTTGCGATTAGCTGAGTAATCGGGCAAAGAGTGGGGCGCTTAATACCATCGCAATCCCGGTAAATATCATGGTCAGGCTCGCGATAACCCCTTCTTGACGGCCTAATTCACTCGCCTTAGCGGCGCCGGCTCCGTGAGCGGAAGCACCTAATGCGACGCCTTTAGCAACAGAGCTGCGAATGTTAGCGACTTTAAATAAAGGCTCACAAATGAGCATGCCCATGATCCCTGTCAGTAGCACCAGCATAGCGGTGAGTTCTGGCACACCACCAAAGGCGCCAGTGGCTTCGATAGCGAAGGGGGTTGAGACTGAGCGTACCATTAAGCTATGAGATAACTCGGCTGGCATGTTGGTTAAGTAGGCCAATAGCCAAGAGGAGCCCAAGCCGAGTAATAAACCCGTTATAACACCTAAACTTAAGGTCAGTGGATACTGCTTAATTAACAGGCGTTCACGGTAAATTGGCAGCGCAAAAGCGATTGTTGCAGGAGCGAGCATCGCAGCTAGCCAGTGGGTGTAACTGAAGTAGTCGTTAACACTAATATTCAAACACACAACCACTAACAAAATAACGACAGGCGCGACAATAATGGGCGCAAACCAGACTTTACGTTGACGGCGATAGAGGGCTTTACTGGCGTAATAACCCGCCAATGTTAAGACCAAGCAAAATATTCCTATAGCAGAATGATTCACGCAGCCTTCCTTTTCTCATGGGGTAAATCGACAGGGCGTAGCGGTATGACTTGCGCTTTTGAAGAGGCTAAGTGTTTTCTTAATCGCAGCCTTCGTTCAAATTTGAATAATTTATCGACAGTAAAAGCCGTGCCCAATAACACGCAGGTGCTAGCGACTAACATGGAACTGATAAGCACCAAGCCATAATGTTCAAGCAAGGCTTCATATTTAATGACCGCCACAACGGGAGGAATAAAAAACAGCAGTAGATCGCCAATGAGCCAAGTGGCTCCCATATTGACGCTTTTTTCAGGCACCATCTTACTGGCAAGTAGCAGTAATAAAATCCCTAAACCAATTACGCTGCCGGGAATAGGGGAGTTAATTTTCTGTGCTAATACTTGGCAGGCCCAGGCCAATAAACACAAAGCAACGATTTGTGCGATCATCTGTGAGGCGGCTAAAGCGATATGCTTAGCATTTTTATGACAGGGCTTGGCAAAAGTTGCCATGGTGAATTCCAAACTAGGGCTTTGAGGATTGATGCTTAGTTTACGCTTGCTTAATTGATAGAAAAAATGAATATTAAGAATGGAATCTATCAATTTTGGTTATCTAAATGGATCTTAAAACCCTGCACTATTTTATGCAAGTCGTGGATGCGGGTGGATTTGCAAAAGCAAGCCGCACAGCATTTCTAACTCAACCTGCGCTTTCTAAGGCAATAAAAATGCTAGAAGAAGAGCTCGATATGGTGTTGTTAGAGCGTGGTAAGCGTGGCACACAAATTAAGCTAACGGCGGCAGGTGAAGTGGTTTATCGACATGCGCAGCAATTGCTGGCTGGTCGCCAAGAGCTGCTTAATGAGCTCGATGCGTTGCGTAATTTAACCGGCGGCAGCTTAAAGTTAGGCTTAGCTCCGCTTGGTAGCGCCGAGCTATTTGCCCCTGTTATAGCAAAGTTTAGGCAGCAATATCCGAAAGTTGATATGCAATTACTGGTTCGTGGCGGCATTGAGCAAACACTAGCCTTACAAAAAAATGAAATTGAGTTGGCAACAGGGATCATTGAATTTGATGGTGAATTTGATGGATTAAGGATCCGTAATGATCCTATGGTCGTCGTGGTGCCGAAAACCCACGCGTTAGCCGGTTATCAAGAGCTACAGCTTAAAGATCTGCAATCTTTAGCGCAGGTGATGTTTGAACCTGAATATGCACTCTATGAGCTGATCTTAGAGGCCTGCGATAAGGCGGGTTTTGTCCCCGCTGAAATTACTCGAGTCAGCCATGCTGACTTTGGCATAGCTCTGGTTGCGGCCGGTACGGGAATTATGGTGTTACCGCAGATTATTGCCGAGCGCTATCGAGTTGATGCTGTGGTTAATGTGCCCCTTGCGGCAAATGATCTTAGGTGGGAATTGTCCCTGTTTTGGCATAAGCAGCAAACTCTCTCTTTTGCGGCTAAGGCGATGATAGAGCTCGTTAAGCAACAGTTAGAGCAGACGGCGATGTTGACGCAGAATAAGTAAAATGCAGCCAATGTTTGGCTTTTTGGAAAACAAAAAGCCTAGCTCATTAGAGACTAGGCTTTGTGCATTTATAGGCGAGTCAGTAGCTGGGGTTACTTAGCAAGCATATAGTGAAGGACAGTCTTTTTAAAACTAAGCGACTAAGACTAAGCAACTAAAACTAACCAAGTAATACCAAGCTGCTAATACTCGCTAGGTAACTACTCGTTAGATTACGACTTAGTGACGACCCACAGAGCGTGTAATAAACCAGGAACGAAGAAAAGCAGGCAGAGAATAATGTTGATTAATAAGTCTTTACCCGCACCATTTTTTAAAAATACTGCCAATGGCGGCAATAGAATCGCAATGATGATAAGTAATAGCTTGTTGGTGTCCATGTTGTAATGTCCTTTTAGTCTTTATCGAATAGCATATTTTTTCGCATAACAAATGGCTTATGCATGGCGATAACTCGATGATTTGTTCAGTACATTTTTTATGATAACTGTTCACAACTTAATCTATATTATAGGGCTTGTAAACGCACCAAGGAGGGATAAACTAAAGCCACCGTATCTTGGTGGCTTTGATCATTTGATTGCTTATTTAATCGATAAGCACATTTACACTTAATTTAGCGCTTAACTCGCCGCTGAAAATACCGGGTTAAAGTGGCCAAGCCTGTTTACCATCCACCGCTACAGCTTGAAGATCTAAGCTTAGGCAGTAATCCCCAGGGTTATAGACATATACTTTCCTGTCGATAACACTAAAGTTAAATCCAGCGACTTGATCTTTGGCCGCTTGTGTCGTCGCCAGTCCCCACATTTGATAAAGCTCACGATAATCTAACTGAGTGGAGTAGCTCATCGCCACCATCAAGAAGTCATTATTTGAGATGTTCTTTGCGGCATCTAAGTTAAATTGACTAAAGCCGAGTAAAGCGCGCTTTTGCAGCCAAAGTTCTTCTGAGCCTTTAGCTCGTTCAAATTCACGCAATAAAATGTGTAGTCTTGCGAGCAGATGCCAACCATTTTCCAGTGCGCCATATTTCTGCGCAGCAACCATCATCTGCAGCATGGTTGCCATGCCATTTGACCAGCTTGTTAGCTTAGCCTCTTGCATATAAGCGAATGGGTCGGCTTGATTCATGCTTTGTTGCAATACTGCAAACTCATCATCAATGTTAAGACCTTGGCAAGAAGGTAATTTACCTAGCTCGGTATAGGCGCGTGACTTAGTGTAATAGGAGTAAGGATTGGTGGTTGAATGGCCATCATGTCCATCAAATCGCAGGCGGCCTTTTTCAAGCCCATGCCCAAGTTCGTGGATGTCACCATGGCCAGTTGGGCTAAATGACCAGCTCGCATCATAAGGGTTGCCAGAGCAGCCCGCCCCGCAGGTGGCTTGGTCGGCATTCATATGTTTTACAGTATCAATAGTATCGACTTGCCAGCCCTGGCTGGTGGCAAACTCACTGATCTCTGCAACCTCGTCGATAAACGGCCCTTTGAATCCCGCTAACAAGTGAGGGTAGTTATGGACCTGGGTCATGATGGCGGTTGCCATTTTTTCTGGGGTATTCCACAGAGGCTCGTGGCTTAGGGTATTTTGCATCTTATCGAGTTTGGAATGCACCTCAAAATGCTCTGTTGCCAGCTCACTCCAATCATATTGATTTGCCGCTAAATCTTGCATGAACTTGCTGCCGTCCATGCCTGTGCGCCAGTATGGATGAAGGCCTACTTGCTTAAAGCTAAATTCAGTGGCTAAGTCAGTTTGGTCAAAACGCACCTGCATCGGTCCGCCATAAGGACTGGTAAACTTAATGGTTTCACCGGCCTTAACTTCAATATGGGTCGATTGCAATAATTTAGGGCGGTTGTAGCCGTTGCTGGCAAACTCATGAGTTGAACCTGAGCGCAGAGTATTGATAAATACCCAGGTGCGGACTTGACTGTTATCACTTCGCGTCACGCTTACAGTTTGGCCCGGTAGGGCGTAAACGCCAGCAGAGCGGAAACCTTTTTTACTGCTTAAACTCACATGCTGATCTACAGCGCTGATTTGGCTAAAGTCGGTGCGACTAAAGTTGCCTAAGTCCTTTGGTACAGCATTAATATCGCGGAAGTTATAAACGCTATGATCGGCGTAATAGGCTTTAAGGTAATTCAAGCTATCGGTCGTCGTCACATCCATCGGGTATTGAATCGCTTGGCGATAGTTATCACCAAGTAAGATAAGCAGCTTGTAGAGAGAGTAGTCAGGCTGATTGAAAATATCACGTTTACTGGTTTCTATCGCTTGGATATTACTGCGAATAGTACCGAGCGCTGGCCGATAATGATCGTTAAATCTGGCATCGCAACTCGTTGCACAATTGGCAAGGTTAAAATCGACTTGTTGGCTATCGAATAGGCTTAACCATAATTGTTCTTTATCTAGCGCGCTGAAGCTGTCGAGCATCGCGGTGGCAGATGACCAGTCGGCTTTATCTTGAGCAAAATAGTTACCAGGCCCGCCAGAACCTTGCATGCTAAAGCCCATAGGGTTCAGTACGGTTTGGGTTAAGGGAACACTATTCCAGCTATGTAGGTGCACATAGAGCAGTGGTTGTGTTGCCTGTTGAATTTGAGCAATCAGTGGCTCAACAGTTTTGATTGGAAATAGCTCTGAAGAGCCGGTTATCACCAACTGCGCCTCGGCTAAGCAACTGCTAAGCGTGGTTTCATCGCTACAGGTTTGTACCTGCCAATTAGGGTAGTGTTCGCTAATCCAGCCATTGATGCGGCTGACCGTATTGCCGCTCATGAGAAACAGACGTACTTGTTGTGGCTTTGCCAGTGCAGTTTCATCCTGCTTGAGCATCCAGCCTAATAAGCGCTTAAAGCTAGGTTCAAAACTAGCGTTATGACCTTGCTGCATGCTCGAAATAATATCGGTGCCGAATGCAGCATTGCGTTGACCAGACTTGTCATTGGTAGCTGCGAAGGTTAGGCCTTTATTACCCGTAACAATGGCATAAGCCTTATTTTGCGGATAGGCATGTTCTGCGCCTGCAAGCTGGATCATTTGTGAGTGACGGCCTTGATCGTATTGAAGGCTATCATTTTGGTAGATGCTTTTTAGCAGTGTATCGCCGTCTAAGCGATACTGATGAATGTGACTCAAGGCGCGCTTGATTATTTGTGGTGACATTGCGGCGGCAATACTGGCATCGCCGCTTTTCATCGCCGCGCTGATTTTATCATTGAGCTGAATCGTTATCTGCTCGCTAGCACTTTGGTTACTGCTATCTGTAACCGTAAGGCTGAGGGTAATGCTGCTATCTTGTATAAGTTCTTTGGCATTAATAGTTACGCCTTCAAGTGTCGCGTTTTGTAATGTGACTTCGGCTCCTGATACTTGCTGCCAGCTAAATGTATTAGCGCCAGTGGCATAAATATTGACATCAGCGGTGAGGTTTATCAGCGAATCATTCCATGCCGTTACGGTATCGCCGAGCTCAATAGTGGGAGCTTGAGCTAAGGGCGGTATTACGCCGCCATTATCACTGGTTGAATCATCTGATCCGCCACAGGCCGATAAGCCTAATAATAAACAACTCGATACAAGCAAATGCTTCATTTTATTTACACTCTATGCAATTTGTTTACATCTTGAATTTGTTTCATGTTTAAAGCAATGGTTATTTTTAAAATAGTTATATAAAACAATGTTTAAGGCGGTTTTTTGGCGTTGTCATCAAATTGACATTTGTTGTAAATTTAGTGGTGACTAAATTAGCGTTTCTCACTATTAGCTTTACCGCCAATTCTACGACTCGTTTTCGCTGTGACCCATATCAACTATTTATACAATCGATTGATTTTCAGGTATTAAATTGTCGCTTTTACTCTATGCTGCTTGCCGACTCGATATTGTTAGAAGCAATGAGTAGGTAGTTAAATCGAGCATTTCTTATATTTCAGTAAGGCAACCCCGGAGACTAGGGAACTGTATGTCTGTATTAATCGAACAGCTAGACCGAGAAGACCTTCGCCAATCGAATCACTCGCAAGCGAATGTTGTCTCAGCATTTAAATCAGTACGTTTTCAACTAAAACTGATTGTATTTTTGACCGTGATCTCTTTCCTATTCCTAGGGTATAAGGGGATTTCTGGTATGCAAGATGCGGGCGATTCGATAGGAAAGCTGTATGCCGAAGGCATGCAGCATAGTATTCGCGCGGGTAAGGTACTGAATGAACTCGCCACTGCGCGCAGTGAACTGTTATTAGCGTTTCAGCACGATCCAAGTAGCCCGTTTTCTGAAATGCATAACCATCCTCTGAGGCTGCATGTTAGCCAGGCACAGGCGGCTATCGAGCTGCTGTATAATATTATCGATAATGAAATCTTAGGCGCGAAATTAGATAATGAAGAACGGCTGCAAGCTAGCCGTTTAAAGACTCAGCTCGATAAAGTGGTCGCGCAGGGGTTTAACCCAACAATAGATGCCTTAGAGCGAGGCGAGTATGAAGCGGCAAACCGGGTGTTGCTGACACAGATTAACCCACTGTTTAAGAACATTACCGCTGAGGCGCAGTCTTTCTTAGATATGCAGGTTGTAGAGGGGCGAGATAGCTTCAATCGTTTTAATGAAGACATGCGTATTTATCTCTTGCTGGTGGCGGTTTTCTCGACGGTTTGTATCTTGGTTATAACGATTAGCTCATCACTTATTGTTCGTCGTATGGGCAAGGCGATGACGGAGCTAGAAACCACTGCCATTGATATTGCTAATGGCGATTTAACCAAGCGCATAGAGCTTGGTGGGGATGATGAGTTTTCGCATATTGCTACCTATGTGAATCAAATTGCGGCACGCTTTCAGCATGCTGTACAAAATACCCATGAGTCGACAGCTCGCTTAGCCAGTGCAGCGGAAGAGAACTCTGTGGTATCGACTCAGACTCAGCGTAATGTGATTGACCAGCAACAGCAAACTCAGCAAATCGCTGCCGCGATTCATCAGTTCTCTGCAACGGTGCGAGAAGTTGCGCAAAGTGCCGAAGCTGCAGCTATGACGTCAACAGAAGCAAATGACGCGGCTCATCATGGGCAAACCGTTGTGAGTGAAAGTATTGCGGTGATCGAGACGTTATCAACAGAGATGGATGGGGCGACAGAAGCGATGCAATTGTTGTCTAAGTCATCTGATGAAATCGGCTCAGTTGTTGATGTTATTCAAGGGATCTCGCAGCAAACTAACTTACTTGCCTTAAACGCGGCAATTGAAGCGGCACGTGCTGGAGAGCAGGGCCGAGGTTTTGCTGTTGTCGCTGATGAGGTACGTTCGCTGGCTAAACGAACTCAGGACTCGACTGAGGAAATTCAAAAGATGATCCAACATCTACAACAGGGCGCACGCGACTCGATGTTGATGATGGAGCGCGGTACAGAGCAAGCTAAGTTAAGCGTGGATAAATCACAACAAGCGGGTGACGCGCTACAGTTAATTATGGTGAGCATCGAGCAAATTAGTGCTTTGAATACGCAGATAGCGACCGCATCAGAAGAGCAGAGCTTAGTGACCGAAGAGATTAGTCGCAATATTATTAATATTAGCGATATATCAGATCAAACAGCAGCAGGTGCAGAGCAAACGCAGGCCGCGACCCATGAGCTTGCCCAGCTTGCTGAATCTATGCAGCAAGAGATTGCTTACTACCGAGTGTGATTTTGTTGAAGTATTAGATTTTAGCTAACAAAAAGGGCTGTCGATGACAGCCCTTTTTCTTTTTTTACGCTATTTGTAGCTTTTCGAATTAGCCTTCTAGCTTAGCCAGTTCAGCTTTCTGTTCAGTTAGCTTGTCCATATCACGTTGGTATTCGGCTTGCTTAGCACGCTCTTTTTCAATCACGGCAGCAGGGGCTTTGGCCACGAAACCTTGGTTAGATAACTTACCTTCGATACGCGCAAATTCAGCGGCCGCTTTCTCGAGTAATTTATCGATACGCGCCACTTCTTTAGCCACGTCGATAAGACCTGCCATTGGGATCAATAGCTCCATGTTGCCTACAAGCTGAGTAGTCGACATCGGCGCAACATCATCTTCAGACATAATGGTGATAGTCTCAAGTTTTGCCAGTGTAGTGAAGAATATCTGGTTCGCTTCAAGACGTGCTCTGTCTTTGTAGCTCACGCCACGTAGCAATGCATTAAGCGGCTTAGATGGCGCGATGTTAAGTTCTGCGCGGATGTTACGTACCGCAACAATCACTTGCTTAACCCACTCTAAATCTTCCATCGCAGCAGCATCGACTTTGTCAGCTTGATACTCAGGGAAGGCAGCCAACATCAATGTGTCACCCTCAACACCGGCTAGTGGCTTAACGCGCTGCCAGATAGTCTCAGTTAGGTATGGCATGATTGGGTGCATTAGACGCTGCATCTGCTCTAGTACGTTAACCAAAGTATGGCGCGTACCGCGAAGCTGTGCATCGGTGCCACTTTGCATAACAGGTTTCGTTAACTCTAAGTACCAGTCACAGAACTGGTTCCAAGTGAACTCGTAAATGGTGTTAGCGGCAAGATCGAAACGGTAGTTAGCCATGTGCTCGTCGTAGGCTTTAACGGTTTCATTGAACAGACCGATAATCCAGCGATCGGCAATCGATAGCTCCATTGCGCCTGGCTTGCCATCAACCAGAATTTGGCCACAATCTAGCGCTTCGCCAACAGCATCATCGCTCGCGCCTTCAGCTTGCACTTCGGTGTTCATCAATACGTAACGTGATGCGTTCCAGATCTTGTTACAGAAACTGCGGTAACCATCTAGGCGCTTCATGTCCCAGTTGATGTCACGGCCCGTTGATGCCATAGACGCTAGTGTAAAGCGCAGTGCGTCAGTACCATGCGGCTCGATACCTTCGCTAAACTCTTTACGCGTGCTCTTTTCAATCTTAGCGGCAAGTTGTGGCTGCATCATGTTGCCAGTACGCTTAGTCACTAGTGACTCAAGGTCGATACCGTCAATCATGTCTAATGGATCAAGTACGTTACCCTTAGACTTAGACATCTTGTTACCGGCTTCATCACGGATAAGGCCTGTCACATATACCGTCTTGAACGGCACTTGTGGTTTGCCGTTTTCATCTTTGATGAAATGCATGGTCATCATGATCATACGGGCAACCCAGAAGAAAATGATGTCAAAACCAGTAACCAACACATCAGTTGGGTGGAAGGCTTTAAGCTCAGCGGTATCTTTTGGCCAGCCTAGTGTAGAGAACGTCCACAATGCTGAACTGAACCAGGTATCCAGTACGTCGGCGTCTTGGCGAAGTACTACTGAGTCATCAAGGCTGTGCTTAGCACGGACTTCTGCTTCATCGCGGCCAACATACACTTTGCCTGCTTCGTCGTACCAAGCTGGGATACGGTGACCCCACCAAAGCTGACGTGAAATACACCAGTCTTGAATGTCACGCATCCAAGAGTTGTACATGTTCTCATACTGCTGTGGTACAAACTTGATGTCGCCGTTTTCAACCGCTTCCATGGCAGTTTTAGCCATAGGAGCAACAGCAACGTACCATTGATCTGTTAGTAATGGCTCGATTACCACACCAGAGCGGTCACCGTAAGGGACTTTCAATCCGTGTGGATCGATTTTGCCCAGTAGACCTAATGTTTCAAACTCTGCAACAATCGCGCTGCGCGCTTTAAAGCGATCAAGACCGACATAACGCTCAGGTAGGCTATTATCTAGTTCGTTGTTTGCAGTGCCGTCGGTGTTAACCACTTCAGCGCTTGAGCGAATTGCCGCATCAATGGTTAAGATGTTGTACATCGGCAATTCATGTCGCTTACCGACTTCATAGTCGTTAAAGTCGTGCGCAGGAGTGATTTTCACACAACCTGTACCGAACTCGATATCAACATAATCGTCTGCGACAATAGGGATAAGACGATTGACGATTGGCAGTAAAATGAATTTGCCAATTAGCGATTGATAACGCTCATCGTCTGGATGAACCGCTACTGCACTGTCCCCCAGCATGGTTTCAGGACGTGTGGTTGCTACTTCTAGGTAGTCTTTACCATCGCTAGTCAAAGCGCCATCGGCAAGTGGGTAGCGGAAATGCCACATGCTGCCTTGCTTTTCTTTGTTCTCAACTTCTAAATCAGAGATAGCGGTGTGCAGGGTCGGATCCCAGTTCACTAGGCGCTTACCGCGGTAGATTAGGTCATCTTCGTAAAGGCGTACAAATACTTCTTGTACCGCTTCAGACATGCCTTCGTCCATAGTAAAACGTTCACGGTCCCAATCAACAGATGCGCCAAGGCGACGTAGCTGCTTAGTGATGGTGCCGCCAGATTGCTCTTTCCAATCCCAGATACGATCGATAAAGTTTTCACGACCCAAATCATGGCGGTTTAAGCCTTCTTCGGCTGCCACTTTACGCTCAACTAACATTTGAGTGGCAATACCGGCGTGGTCTGTACCGACCTGCCAAAGGGTGTTCTTACCCTTCATACGCTGGTAACGGGTTAACGTATCCATGATGGTATCTTGGAAGGCGTGACCCATATGCAAACTACCCGTCACATTTGGTGGCGGGATCATGATGCAATAGTTGCCTTGAGACTCGTCGCCGTGTGGCTTGAAGTAACCTTTCTCTTCCCAGTTTTGGTAAAGAGACTGTTCGATAGACTGCGGGTTATATGTTTTTTCCATGAGGCGTGTTTATCTCAAACTAAAAATTAATTGGTTGTGCTGCTAGATCTTGGGTCGTTAATGCTATCCCAAGAGCGCGATACTGCCGATAGCGATCGCGAGCAATCGCTTTGTGGCTATCGTCATTGGCAACGAAATCGATAATCTGTCCAAAGTTTACCGCAAATTGCGGTACTTGGTCTGCAAGATTAAGCAGAAGATGACGTTTTTTGTTGGCACCAAGCCTATCAAAGCCGATTTCTACCGGAGCACCGCCGATTGGGCCTTCACCTTTTAGGTTGTGGGGCACAAATGATTGCGGCTCAAATTGCCAAAGCAGCTCGTCAATAGCATAAGCTTGCTGTTGATCTTGGCAATGGATATAAACCAACTCTTGAGTAGCAAAAGCCCGCTCTGCCAATTGGCAAGCGAGTAAGTACACTTGGTCCTGCGCAGATTTAGGCGCATTAGATGCAGGTTTTGCGTCCTTTGGCATCATGTAAAACAGGGCTTGCGACTGACTAAAAGACATAGTGGGTTATCGGCATAGTGGGTTGTTGGCGCTATTGTCTTAGCTTTTTGGCTGACGAAAGAGAGGATTTTACACTAAAAGTCGCTCAGAGATCAGCCTCTAATCACTGATTTATTTATTGATGCACCCAGTTAATCGGTGTGGTTAGTTGCCACGTTTGCATCGAGAGTGGGCTGGTGATGGGGTAAAGAGTTAATTTTACTAATCACGTCGCTGTGGTTACACTCCATGCACTTGCCGATATTAGCCGATACTATGAATTTTTCCGACCTTAACCTCAGCGTTGAAACCCTATCTAAACTGCCAAGCAGTGTTTCTGTAGCCACTGAAATCCAAAGACTTGCTATTCCTGAAATATTAGCGGGAAAAGACCTCTTAGCATTGGCACAAACGGGCAGCGGTAAAACCTATGCGTTCGGTTTACCTTTATTGCAAATCATCACTAATGATGGCGTTGAAAACGGTAAAGTAAAGGCGCTGATTCTGGTGCCTACCCGAGAGCTTGCGTTGCAAGTCGGTGAGGCGCTTAAGTATATCTCAGTTAATATTCGGTTGACGGTATTATGTGGTGGTGTTGATAAGGCCAAGCAGCTTGAAGAGCTTGAGCTACAGCCTCAGCTTATTGTGGCAACACCAGGACGTTTACTCGATTTTCTACGCCAGCAACTTATTACATTGGAAAGTGTAAAGCAGTTGGTGCTAGATGAGGCCGATAGGCTGATGGAAATGGGCTTTTGGCCTGATATCGAACGCATTATTGAATGTATTCCTGCAAAGCGACAAACCTTATTATTTTCAGCGACGTTAGCCCCTGAATTAAATGACAAGGCGTTGAAGTTACTACATGCTCCGAAAAAGTTGGCTGCCCAAGCTGTGAACAGTGTAACGAGTGACATTAAAGAGTTACTGTTCCTTGTCAACAAGGGCGATAAAGCGAGAGCGTTGATTGCATTGAACCAAATGCATCAATGGTCACAGGTATTAGCTTTTGTTAATGCCCGAGATGATGCCGATAAGTTAGCAAAAAGGCTCGTTAAAGCAGGTATTAATGCGGCGGCCTTGCATGGTGATAAAGAGCAGCTTCAGCGGCAGCAAACATTGGAAGATTTTAAAACGCGTAAACTGCAAGTGTTAGTGACAACTGATTTACTGTCTCGCGGCATTCATATCGATGCGCTGCCTGTAGTGATTAATGTCGACTTACCCGCTAGCGCACCTGTATACGTGCATCGTATTGGTCGTACTGCTAGAGCGGGTGACAATGGGGTGGCTATCTCGTTAGTGTGTCATAGCGAGTCCGATAACTTGAAGGCGATTGAGCTATTAACTAAGCGAGAAATGAAACTTGAATCGCTCGAAGGGTTTGAGGTGACAGATAAGCCTGCGTCGGGTCAGAGTAAAAGGGCACCTCGGGATAAAACAGCCAACCGTCGCAGCCAGAGTAAGCGCAGTGCCAAGGACTTTGCTGCTAAAAAACAATTTGGAAAGTAAAATAACCTATTTGCTTTTGGGAATGTCTCTCGCACCAGCAAGGCGCCCGATAAAAAATGATAGGCCGACAGTTTCCGTATATGCTCAGCCCAAAAAGCGCCAATAAGAAAGCCTACTGCAGCCATAGTGCCAGCATATAAGCTTGAATTGACCTAATTGCAGGCTGGTACCTATGCCAATAAAAGCGCCTACCAATGTGGGGGGTAACGCTACTGCTAACCATTGTAAAGTGTGTACTAGCCATCCAATAAACTTCATCGATTATCCTTAATCTTTATAAATGCAGGTTTGAGTACCTCACTTTACTCAACTTTAACGTAATGCTGGTGTTGCTTGAGAAATTATATCGGCAGGTTTAGACCATATAGTTAGTTATAATTACGTGGTTATTTTTCGTACAAACATAGGCTTAAGTTAAGCCAATATTTTTTGTTTCAGTGATAAAAAAATAGACGCTCACATTGTCTAATTTATTAGCTGGTGAGTTGTCTGTATTGCGGATATACTCCGCGATCGCGCCAATAGTGGTTGGTCATTATACAAAGTTCTACTTGGAGAAAGATAAATACTGCCAAGAAGAAATAATGATATGCAGTAAAGGGATAAGTCTGTTTTTAGTTTTGATAAAGGTGCTAAATGAGCTTCTTTGATAATGCTGTAATTATATTACTCCTGATTGGGGTGAGTTGTTTTTTTTCTATGTCGGAAATAGCCTTGGCGGCAGGGCGTAAAATTCGTCTGCGTCAGCTTGCGGCTGAAGGTGATATTCGCGCCAATAAAGTCCTGTTGCTGCAAGAGCAGCCAGGTAATTTCTTTACTGTGGTGCAGATAGGTTTAAATGCCGTGGCGATTATGGGTGGTATCGTGGGTGAGTCAGCGTTTACGCCTCATATTCACGCATTCCTATCGTCTTGGTTGAGTGGACCTTGGTTAGACAAAATGAGTTTTCTACTGTCATTTGTGATTGTGACCAGCTTATTTATTTTAATTGCCGATCTTATCCCTAAGCGCTTAGCGATGGCCTTTCCTGAAAAAGTGGCGATGACCTTTGTTAGCCCTATGATGGTCTGCATCGTGGTGCTTAAACCGCTGGTGTGGTTCTTCAACGGCTCTGCTAACTTCGTATTCCGTGTGTTTCAAGTGCAAACGGCGCGTAATGATGCGGTGACTTCAGATGACATTTATGCGGTGATGGATGCGGGTGCAGAAGCGGGGGTGCTAGATAAAGGCGATCAGCTGATGATGGAAAAAGTGTTTGAAATGCAAACCATTCCCGTCACGGCAGCGATGACAGCACGTGAAAGCTTAGCTTATTTTCTTCTGCAAGATAGTGAAGATGAAATTAAGCATAAGATAGCACAGCAGCCTCATTCTAACTTTCTTGTTTGTAACGAGCAGTTAGATACTGTGGTGGGCATCGTCAATGCGAAAAAGCTACTTATCTGCTTGATTAATGGTGAAAAAATCAGCCTTAAAGATAAAAGCCTTGTGAGTAACTGCTTTATCATTCCTGACACTTTAAGCTTGTCTGAGTCGATGGATTATTTTAAGAATAGCCGAGCAGACTTTGCGGTAGTGATGAATGAATACTCCTTAGTTGTGGGCGTAGTCACTGCGAAGGATCTGCAAGATGCAGTGATGGGCGCGTGGTCTTTGCCTGAATGTGAAGAGCAGATTATTGCTCGCGATGAGCGTTCGTGGCTGATGGATGGCGTGACGCCGATTACCGATGTGATGCGAGCACTGGATATTGAGGAGTTCCCTCAAAATCATAACTACGAGACTATCGCGGGTTTTATGATGTTTATGCTGCGCAAAATTCCAAAGTGCACCGACTCGGTTAATCATGCAGGCTTTAAGTTTGAAGTGGTTGATGTTGATAGTTATAAGGTCGACCAGCTTTTGGTTACGCGAATTGAAGAAGAGACCACTGAGACTCTAGAGGTTAACGCTTAAGCATAAGCGATCAGCGTAAATCTATTTGCATATGGAACATATGAAAACGGCTGAGTCTATTTAGACTCAGCCGTTTTTTTTTGCTGGCGACTTCTGTATTGAATGGCTTCTGTATTAATAACCTTTGCGTTAATGACTTTACCAGGGGAACAGCCATCATTCGCCTTGATTGAATTAAAGCGCTAAGTCGCTGGCTTTCTTGTGCTGAGGTTAAGCCTTGCTGGAAATGCTATTTGCTTTGATTTTCCAGCTCTCATGCCAGTCGTGTAATTGCTCTACAGGCATTGGCATAGCGATATAATAACCTTGGGCTAAGGTGCAACCTAATGATTGCAAGCGCTGCCACAGAGGCAATGTTTCTACTCCCTCGGCAACAGACTCTAGCGATAAACGACGGCTTAACAATAGACAGGCTTCTACAATCGCTGCGGCGGTATTACTCGTTTCCATTGTTCGAATAAAGCTCATGTCTATCTTGAGAGAGTCAAATGGTAAGGTGTCTAACAGTGATAATGATGAGTAACCCGTACCGAAGTCGTCAATTGATAAACTAAAGCCGTGCATCGCGAGACGCGACGCTGCCTCTAATGCTCTGCCCGTATTTTCTAAGGCGTCAGTTTCAGTGATCTCAAAATAGAGTTGTTTGCAAAGGTTAGGTTGCTGTTCTGCTAAAGAGAGCACTTGGTCAACAAAATGATTATGCGTCAGAGTGGTAGGTGTAATATTAACTGCAACGGGGCGTTCGCCTAGCTCATGTTGATGCTGTAGCACATAGTTGATGCTTAATAGGGCTAATTGCGCATCTTTTTGCATTTTGCTCAATAAGGGTAAAAAACATGCTGGCGGTAATACACCTAAGATAGGGTGTACAAAACGGATCAGCGCTTCACTACTTCGCCATTCACCGGTATCTAATGTGACCAGAGGTTGAAAATAAGGCTTAATCCAACCCTGCTCTAATGCATGTTCGAGCTCCTGTTCAGTAAACACTTTGTCTAATACCGATGAGCTATGAATCGGCGTCATGGCGCTGCTAAGCCGCTCAACATTGGCCAAGTCGAGTAGCTCTTTTAGTGTATTCATTTTCACCGGCTTACTGATGGCACCAATCACTTTAAGGTGATAGTTCATACACATTTTCTTTACGGTATCGAGTACGATCTGGTTACTGGCACTAGTGATAATAATGCTGCCAGTAAAAGACAGCTCACTGATATGACTTAAAAAAGTGATACCGTCCATTTCTGGCATTTTTAAGTCACACAGTAAGATATCGGGCTTAAAACTTGCCATTATTTGTAATGCTTCAACACCTGAAGCGGCGGTTTTAATCTGCGCAATGTGAGGCATATTAATCAGCTCTAGCTGCATTAGCATAGCTTCACGCTGAAACTGGTGATCTTCAATCAGTAGGATTTTCATGTTAATCGCTTTACCTGAGTCGAGATCTGGCTCATTAGCTGTTTCAATTGTGCAAGTTGTCGTTGCACCGTGTCGATATCTTGAGTCGAGGCTGCTTTTTCGATTTCACTGCAACATGTGGCTAAACGTTCACACTCAATGACGCCAGCTGCGCCTTTTAGCTTGTGGGCGTGATGTGCGGTAGCGATAAAATCTCGGCCTACGACAGCCTGGTTGAGTGCTGCAATATCTTGAACACTGGTGGTGACAAACTTATTGAGTAAGCTGATACATATCGCTAAGTCGCCGAAATTAGCTTCAAGTGCAGCAATATCGATAATCAGTTGGACTGTTTCCTCTGTCGCTACGCAAGGCTGATAAGTGGCATTATCAACGTTCTCGGCATTCTCAAGATGAGCTACATTGTCTGCAGCGGCTTTAATGTGGCTGCTCAGTACCGTTTGTAGCTGTTGTAATGTGACCGGCTTAATTAAATAGTCATCGAAACCAAGCTGATGGCAACGGTTTCTTTCACTGGACATGGCATTAGCAGTGAGAGCGATTACGGGTAGACGAGGCAACTGTTTTTGCCTTTCATTGTCGCGGATAGCGCTTACTAAGCCGTAACCATCGAGTTCGGGCATATGGCAATCGGTAAGCAATAGCATGTATTTCGTCTGCTGGTAAGCTGTTAATGCCTGCTGGCCATTATCAAAGATATCTGCAAAGTAACCCAGTTTACTGAGTTGCATCCTAATGACATCTTGATTGATTGGATGATCTTCTGCGACCAGAATAAGCTTATTTTGTGCAATGGCTTGTTCACGGGTCAGGGCTAACTTTATGTCTCCCTTCATGCCGATATATTGGTTTTTAAAGAACTCTGGCTTAGTCATAAGGTGCAGCAAGTGCAAAGGGATCAAAGGGTTGACTGACAGTGCCCAACCTAGTGTTGCCGGTGTTGGCGACAGCATACTCTTGTTTTTAAGTAAGATGACTTGTACGCCGGGTATATTGTGGTTAATCCAGCTAGGGGTCATCGATTGCTGTTCACACCATGCTTCGCATAGCAGTAATACTTCGAGCTTTTGCGTGGCGACATAGCTTGCAAGCCCCGTTTTATTATCTGTGCCTAATAGATTAAAAGTGGTGCAATGCCAATTGATTAAGTATTCACTAAATAGATTGTAGTTACTTTCATCAGTGACAATGATGCCGCAACGCTTGTTGACGATAGTGGGGATTTCAACTGCTACGGTTGGCAAGGTCAGATTAAAGCGAAAAGTACTGCCTTGGCCGTTGGTGCTGGTTACCGATATTTCTCCACCCATGAGTTTAACCAGTTGCTCGCAGATAGATAAGCCTAAGCCTGTGCCATTAAAGCGTCGCTCACTGCTGAGGTCAACTTGCTCAAATGGCAAAAATAATTTGCTAATATCTTCCTCTCGGATCCCTATGCCACTATCTGTTACAGCGAAAGTGATGGTTTGCTCTTTGTCGGTTGCGCTCAACAGCCCGACGGACAACCAGATCTCACCTTCTGTGGTAAATTTCGATGCGTTATTGAGCAGGTTGTTCAATACCTGTTTAAGCCGCAAATTATCAAGAGTTAACGAATAGGACAGTTTTGGGTCAAGCCAAAGCTTGAATTTAAGGCCTTTTCGCTCAATATGGGCAATATGTGGTTGGACTAACTCACCGATAAAACTGCTTAACTGACATACATCTGGGCTTAGTTCTAATTTCCCAGCCTCGATTTTCGAAAAATCTAAAACGTCATTAACAATATTGAGCAAGTTGCTACCTGAATGGGTGAGGTTTTTATGGATCCCATAAAGTTCGTTGCTGTTTAGATGCGGAGCCATGAGCTCTAATAGACTTAAAATGCCACTGATTGGCGTACGAATTTCATGGCTCATCATGGCCAGAAAACGTGATTTAGCTACCGTTGCAGACTCAGCAATCAATCGAGCTTCGTCCAGTTCAGCCTGTTTCTCTTTAATGACCGTGATATCGACTAAAGTGTAGGTCCAATGCTTATTTCTATCCTCTTTTGTACAGGTGCCCGTGAGCTGATACCAAGAGATCTTACCGTCAATATTAAGCTTCATTGTTGTATAAAGTGAATCTCGGAATCGGGACTCTTCAATATCAGTTAAGAACCCATGCTCGTCTGCGTGCATGGCTAAAAATTCCATAAGCAGATGCGGCGCTTGATAGAGTTGATTAGGGGTTAGACCAAAGTATTTTTCGATATTACCACTGATAAAGCTCCAAGAAATATCTTCAATATCATCGCCATAGCGTATTAGTTGTGCAACGACGCCACCAAAGTTGTTATTCACCAGTCGTAGCTCTTTTTCGATACTCTGTCTCTGAGCTATTTCAGCTTTTAACTTTCTGTTTGAATAGGCTATGACTAAAAAAAGCGTAAAAATGCCACCCAGTACTAGCAATAGCCAGTTGGGTATTTTTTCAAAGGAGAAGTCACTATCGATACTGACATTATTCCATTTATGAGTAATAGCCTGTAATTCATCCTTATCAATAGCGTGTTTTGTCTTATCAATAACAGATAATAGAGCGGGGTTAATTTTATTCACTGCAAAGCTGACGGGGCGGCTCTGCTGCTCTATCGGGGTTGTTAGGATCTGAATTTTCCCTAAGTAACGCGCGCTAATGACTCTGCTCGCCTTCGATAGCGGCAAAATACCGACCTGAACTTTACCGTTAATAACGGCATTAAGCAGGTGTTTAGTGGTGTTAAACCTGGTTACATTGGCATAGGGAAAATCTTTTTTAGTGTCAATTTGCTGCTCATGCCTGCTTAAAACCCCCAGTCTTTTAGTCGTTTCTAGCTGACCAGTAGCCAGGTTCGTTGCGGCAACCGCAATCCAAGGATCTTGTATATAAGCTGTTGTGCACTGCGTAAATGGATGTTTTCCTTGCACGCAGGTAAAGGCTGGAATGAGTTCAAACTCATTTTCAGCAAGGTACTTTTCAATATTTTGACCATTGAATTCAGTGGCTTCAATTTTTAGATTTAGTTTGTTGGATATCGCTTTTAAGATATCGGCGCCCATTCCATCCATTTCTCCAGCGTCATTGGTGAAGGTAAATGGGTAACTGTCAGCAGAGTAAAGCACCTTAATGACCTTTTTATCTCTGATAGCATTGCTCTCTGATTCGGTAAGGTTTAAGCCTTGATGCTGATAAATATATTTAACTTGAGAGCTGGTCAGCCAGGCTTCATAGAGTTTGTCGAAGGCCTCTGTAGGGATCTGTTTTAAGCCATCATTTAATCGTTCGATCAACTTGTTATTTTCGATGAGTCCCGCGAAGTGCAAACTTTCAAGAGGCATGTCGTTAAGCAGGCGAATATTTAATTTTTTCGGTGTATATTGGTGGGTAAGTAAGTAATCAAGAGTGATCGCATTACTTATGTAGGCATCTGAACTACCATTGAGCACCGCTTTATAAGCAGATAGGCTATCGGTGTAGTTGATGACTTTGACACTATTAAGGCCATTTCTGAGTTGCTCATTAATCGCAAAGCCTTTTTCGGTCGCGATGCGCAGGCCTTTTAACTCAAAAAGGCTATTGGTATTTTCTTGATAAGTGATCCCTGCAATCGGTACCAACATAAGCGGCGAGCTAAAACTTAGCCAAGTCATTCTCTCAGGAGTCTTTGACGCCCCCATAATGATATCAATCTCACGATTACGCAGTGCTTGAGTCACTTGTTGGTAGTTAGGATAAGTCACGACCTCTGTGCGGTAGCCGCTGTTCTTAGTGATCTCTTGTAAAATTGACGGCAGCAAACCGATCGCATTTCCATCTTTACCAATGTAAGTAAAAGGCTGCCAGTCAGCTACTGGGTAGCCGACTCTGATCACTTGCTCTGCATTGGGCAAGTGCGAGTCTTTATTTTCTTGATCCGCTATGACGGGTAAAGAAAAAACAAACAGAAAAAATACCAGAAATGCGTTACGCATATTGCAGCCTATGTTGGATTACGGCAGTAATAAATAAAATGTTGATGCACAGGCAGCGACTACTAACGAGGGGAGTTCGCAGTAGAGTCTTAGTTAAGATTAAGTGGCTGGTGTCAGTGTTTTGCGCGAGATTAAGTAGCTTAAAAACTGAGGCTGTGAATTTTTGCGTATTGTAAGCTCAATTCATTAATTGTCGATATCTTGTGATAATAATTATGTCAGGCAGCTCTCATTTTGAAGATATTTTCAGCAAAAGGAGTTTCTTTGCTCATGACGAGCTTGCAGGGATGTTTATTCACGTAGGGCTTAAGCTTGAAATAAAAAAGGCTAAACCGGCTGGATTATAGAGTGAAAACCGTGTTTAGCCTTAATGTAAGTGTTCGCGTGGGGTTATTCGCCTTGCTCTATGCCTGCTCGGTTAAGCAAGAACTGAGTCAATAGCGGAACTGGACGACCCGTAGACCCTTTGTTGGCACCGCTGTTCCAAGCTGTACCAGCCACATCTAAGTGGGCCCAGTTATACTTCTTGGCAAAGCGAGACAAGAAGCAAGCTGCAGTGATTGAACCTGCCGCGCGGCCACCTAAGTTAGTCATATCAGCAAATGGGCTTTCCAAGTGCTCCTGGTACTCATCCCATAACGGCATGCGCCATGCGCGGTCGCCACTTTGCTCGCCAGCATTTAATAACTCATGCGCGAGTGGATTGTGACCAGAAAACAGGCCTGATGCGTGTTTACCTAGTGCGATAACACAAGCGCCAGTTAATGTTGCAGTATCGACCACAAGCTCAGGATCGAAGCGCTCAACATAGGTGAGCACGTCACATAATACTAAGCGGCCTTCGGCATCAGTGTTTAGCACTTCAACGGTTTGGCCAGACATAGTGGTAAGGATGTCACCTGGACGATAAGCATTGCTTGATGGCATGTTTTCACAACCAGCCAAAATACCAATGACATTGATAGGCAGCTGCATATCACACAGGGCTTTCATGGCGCCAATAACACCGGCAGCACCACCCATGTCATACTTCATTTCATCCATGGCTTCGCCAGGTTTAAGTGAAATACCACCAGAGTCGAAAGTTAGTCCCTTACCGATTAACACGATTGGCTTTTCTGTATTATCAATGGCGCCCTTGTATTCCATAATGGTCATTACTGACTCATTATCGCTACCACGGCCAACCGCTAGGTATGAATTCATGCCTAGCGCTTCCATTTGCTCTTCACCGATAGTTGTCACTGTTAGGTTTTCAGTGTTTTCGGCAATCTGGCGAGCCTGTGAAGCAAGGTAAGCAGGGTTACAGATATTTGGTGGCATGTTCGCTACGTCGCGACAAAGGTGCATACCTGCTGAAACGGCCATACCGTGTTCAATAGCACGCTCACCAACCGTCAGCTCGCGGCGAGTGGGTACGTTGAATACTAGTTTACGCAGTGGACGGCGAGTTTCACCCTTACGGGTTTTTAGCGCGTCAAAGCAATATAGGCTATTTTGTGTGGTTTCAACGGCTTCACGTACTTTCCAGTATGTATCGCGTCCTTTTACATGTAACTCGGTAAGGAAGCATACAGCCTCCATTGAACCCGTTTCATTTAAAGTGTTGATTGTTTTCGTAATGATTTGTTTGTATTGACGTTCATCAAGTTCGCGCTCTTTACCGCATCCGACGAGCAAAACGCGTTCGCTTAGTACATTCGGTACGTGATGAAGCAACAACATTTGTCCTGGCTTTCCTTCCAAATCACCACGACGAAGTAAGTTGCTGATATAGCCTTCACTGATTTTATCTAACTGTTCGGCGATACCGGACAAGCGTCTTGGTTCGTATACACCTACGACGATACAAGCTGAGCGTTGTTTCTCTGGACTACCGCTCTTTACGCTAAACTCCATGAGCTCTCCTAGATTCTTAAAGACAAATTTTATTATTTATTAGATAATGTCTGCTTGTGCCCAAAAGGGCTCGAATATGGCGCACCCTATAATTTTCTTTTCAGGTGTTTTCCCTGGCCATGTTATGTACTTGTTGGTAACAAAACTACTAAAAGTAGACAGTCTACATGAAAGTTGTATTGATACCAGCATAAATGAACGTTTGGAGACCGGATCCTCACTGTGATTGTATTTAGATACCTGATTCGAGAAGTTTTTAAAGCGCAAATAGCGGTACTTTTGGTGTTGTTAGCTATTTTTATTAGCCAACACTTTGTCCGCGTGCTTGCTGATGCCTCTGACGGCGAATTTCCTGCCTCGTTAGTTATGACCTTACTGGGTCTTAACTTGCCGTTTCTTACTGTTTTGGTTTTACCGCTGAGTCTATTTTTGGGCATTTTATTAGCCCATGGACGTATGTATGCCGAAAATGAGATGGTTATTTTTCATGGGGTAGGGATCAGTGAGTGGTATATCACCCGAGTCACACTATTGCTTGCTGTGATGAATATGGTGTTTACCGCGTTCCTATCAATTTATGTTGCGCCTTGGGCTGAGGAGCAGCAAAACCAAGTGCTTGAACATGCCAAATCCGAAGCGGGACTGGCGGCATTAACCCAAGGACGTTTCCAAACGAGTCCAAATGGACGAGCGGTACTGTTTGTTGAGCGCATTGGTCGTGATAACAAGTTAGATAAAGTGTTTGTGGCTCAGTTGCCAGAACCGGACGATGAAACTGGCGTCGCCAATGTTGTCGTTGCGCGCTCTGGTAAAGTGGTTGAAGACGGAACGGGTGGCCAGCGTTTGCAGCTAGAAGATGGCGTGCAGTATCAAGGCAGTCCGAAACGTGTCGATTACCAAGTCGTCGAGTTTGGTGGCTATCAAATGCAGATTAAAGAACAAGAGGTTGATGAGCGGCGCCGTAAGTTATCGGCCATGCCAATTGGTCAGCTTATGGATATAGATAGCCCAGAAGCGACAGCTGAATTTCACTGGCGACTAGCAATTCCGCTGGCGATCCCATTGATGACCTTAATTGCAGTGCCAATGGCGCGTGTGAATAATCGTCAGGGTAAGTTTGCTAAGATGTTCCCGGCTATTTTGTTATATCTTGGTTACTTTGGTTTGATGGTTGCTGGCCGTAAATCCTTAGAAGATGGCGTAATCCCTCAGTATTTAGGCATGTGGTGGATCCATGCTTCCGCCCTGGTGATTGGCATATTACTGCTCGGTAAAGAGCGGCCGTTAGGGGCGAAGGTTACTGGCCTGTTTAAGCGTAAAAAGGCGGCCAAAGCATGAAGATCTTAGATATCTATATTGCTCGCGTACTGATTAGTACCTCTTCATTGGCATTATTAGTACTCACAGGTTTGTCAGGTATTATTAAGTGGGTCGACCAACTTCGCCTTGTGGGACGAGGCACTTACACCATGATGGATGCTGGTGTTTACGTGTTATTTTTGATCCCAAGAGATATTGAACTGTTTTTCCCTATGGCCGTTTTGCTCGGCGCTTTGATTGGTATGGGAATGCTCGCGTCAAACTCTGAGCTGGTGGTGATGCAGTCATCAGGACTTTCGCGCCTACAAATAACCATGTCGGCGATGAAGACGGCTATCCCATTGATGATCATCGTAATGATGCTCACAGAGTGGGTTGCTCCTGTAGCGGAGTTGCGCGCTAAAGAGATCAAGCGAACCAATATATCCGGTGGCAGTTTAATCGATTCTAATCGGGGCATTTGGGCTAAAGATGGTGACCTGTTTGTTAACATTGCAGGGGTTGTCGATAGCGATAGTTTGCGTAATATCACCTTGTATGAATTTGATGATACCACTAACTTAACCAGTACAGTGCATGCGGACTCAGCTGAATATAAGAAGAATTATTGGCAGTTATATGATGTCAGAAGAACCACAATTAACAATAATCAGGTAGTGCTAACTAACTTAGAGGAAGATAAGTGGATTTCGTCGCTAACACCGGAAAAACTCAGTGTGGTGTCGGTTAAGCCTGAATCTTTGTCAATTGAAGGTTTACTTGATTACTTGGATTATCTAAAGAGCAATAATCAGGCGTCAGAACGTTATGAGTTGGCCCTGTGGCGTAAGTTGCTGCAGCCTGTCACGGTCGCCGTGATGATGTTAGTGGCGCTTTCATTTGTATTTGGTCCACTGAGAACGGTAACGATGGGCGCACGGGTATTGCTAGGCGTTGTAGCCGGGTTTAGCTTCTATATCTGTAGTGAGATTTTCGGCCCATTGAGTATAGTTTATGGCTTGCCGGCGTTTATTAGTGCCGCTATGCCTGCATTGATTTTCAGTATTGGAGCGCTCTACTTTATCAGGAAGTAGCGATTTTAAATTAGCGTAATCAATCACGCTGACAACCGTTTTAGGAAGCTGATGCTCTACAGAGTATAAGCTGATAAAGCGCCATTAAAAAAGCCAATCAACACCGATTTTAAAGGGGTGTGATTGGCTTTTTTTGTGGGCGATTATCAAAGGCTTTAGAGAGTATGCTGTAAGTACCTGTGCTAACGTTCAGCACTGCTACTAGTACTTGTTACTGGCACTTAGCATTAGCACTCGACGTTTAGCAACCATTAGCCATTTCGTGCTGATTGGTATAAGGCGTAGCCGACAAATACTGATTAGCGCCTATCATTAAGCTGTGTATTACACGCCGTGCCAGTTACGCATTTGGTTTGCTTCTTTAGACAATTCGACAACTTCTGAGCGAGTCATCATATCTTGCAAGGCAAGCTTATCGCCATTGATAAGGATCCATAAGTTACCAATTCCAAGTAGTGACCAAACAAGTCTAGCGGCCGCAGTCACCATGCTAAGGTTTTGCCCATTAGGATGCTGGATTTTAAGGCGCCAAGCCCTCATCCCTAATGTTTGTCCCCCCTTGCTCCAAAAGCTGATATAAAACAGACCCACACATAGCACAATCCAAAACTGATAAATGCCTTTATATAGTGCAGTTTCATTAAGCAAGTCTGAGACGTGCTCAAACCCCGCCATATCGATTAGGCCACTGGCAGTTAAGCCGGTAAAAATACCGAAACCAATCGCGCCCGCAACCATATAAACGGCAACAGCGAGAAGAAGATCATAAACACTGGCACCACAGCGCTTAATAAAGCTCGCGCGTGGAAAGTTGGCGTGTTCATTATTGGGCATATAAGAAGTCGTCATTTATATCACTTTTATTAGGTTTATTGGATGGTGATAAACAGTTACTGGCTCACACGTTATGACTTTTTCGGTTCATCTTTATGGTAGTAGATGTCACTAAAGCCAAAGCGTGCGAACTCTTTAGCGCGAAAGTCTTTAACAGCAGAGGAGCCTTTTGAGGTCATAGCAACTTGCTGCTCCATCATCAGGTATTGTGTTAAATCAACGCCTTCTGCTGCAGCTACTGCTTCGTAGATGTCATGAAACTTGTCGTAAGCAAAGTTAATCTCTTTTGCTTGGTTCTTAAATTTATAGGTGATTCTGGTTGCCATTTTTAGCTTCTCTAATGAAATTGCCCTTATGATACCAAATCTCGGCTATAAGGTATAAACCATATAGCAGGCATCCTCGGTATAGCTAGAAAGATCCTTTTCGATAGGCTTGCTCTGAAAGCCCTGTTTCGCCCAGTAATGGTGTGCGCCCTGAACGGCTACCAAAGAGATCGTTGCGTATTGCTGTAGCTTCGCAAAATTAACAAGGGCCGTTAGAGCGAGTCGACCCGCTCCTTTACCTTGAGCCTTAGATGAAAGAGCAATATCATGCAAATACAGGGTATTTTCAGCTTCTATCTCTGATAATACTTGCTCTAAAGAGGGCGGAGTATCGAGTATCCAAGGGTGTGATAAACAGTAACCTATCACTTGCGATTGTGACTCAATGACAAAGCAACTCTCTGGAGAGTGGCGCCACTTACTTTGCAAAACATCGAGTGATTCAGGCTCGATTTGCGGGTAGCACTCAAGTTGGATTGCTAGAATATTGCCCCAATCTAGAGGTTGGATCTGACGTAACTTCATACCGTGTCCTGTTAGTTGCCCTTACTTCCAGCACCTTGAACACAAGCGCTGGAAGAATGGCGGTAGCCTGTAATTTATAACTAGCTTAAAGGTAGCGTTGTTCTAAGTGCTTCTTAAAGTGTGCAGGATTAAGGGTTTCACCCGTTGCTTGACGCATCAAGTCGTTGGTCTCTAAAAGACTACCTTGCGACCAAACATTGTCATGTAACCAGCCGGTGACATCTGCGAGTTTTCCTGCGTCAATTAAGGCCTCTAAGTTACCGATACTTTGTTCCATTGCGCCTTTAAATTGGGCCGCGTACATAGCGCCTAGTGTGTAACTCGGGAAATAGCCAAGCTCGCCTACAGCCCAATGAATATCCTGCATACAACCATTCTTATAATCACCGTCAGTGTTTATCCCCAACAACGCCTGCATTTGAGCAGACCAGAAGTCGGGTAAGTCTGCGACCGCAAGCTGACCTGTGACCAGGGCCTTTTCTGCTTCAAAGCGCAGCAAAATATGACAAGGGTAGGTCACTTCGTCGGCATCGACTCGGATGTGTCCCGGTTTGACTCGTGAGTAGATGTTTGTCAGTTGCTGGTGGCTTAGCTCGCAGCCAAGTAGTGTTGTTAAGTGTGGCTGAATAAGCTTTAGAAACGCAGGGCCACGGCCTAATTGCATCTCACAGAATAGACTTTGGCTTTCATGCAGTGCCATTGAGCGCGCAAGTCCAGCAGGTTGGCCGCGCCAGGCTAGTGGTAAGCCTTGCTCGTATTTAGCGTGACCCGTTTCATGCACTATACCCATCAATCCGCTGGTAAAGTCAGCCTCATCGTAGCGAGTCGTTAGGCGCACGTCACTGGCGACGCCACCACAAAAAGGATGGCTACTGATATCGAGCCTGCCATGGTTAAAGTCAAAGCCGAGAATATTCATTACCTCTCTGCCGAGCTTAGCTTGGTTATCAGCACTGGCAGTCGGAATAGTAAAACGGGGTTGTGACTTTTGCTTATCTTGAATCGTTTGAATTAAGCCTGGTAACCATGACGTTAATTGACCAAAGATTTGTTCGAGGCTAGCGGTGGTCATTCCGGGTTCAAATTTATCGAGGAGCGCATCGTAAGGGCTAACATTCTGTGCTTCGGCGCGAATATTGGCTTCCTCTTTGGCTAACTCCATAAGGCTTTCAAGATTAGGCTTAAAGCCTTGCCAGTCGTTATTACGACGTTGCTCACGCCAGGCTTGTTCACAGTGATAAGCCGCCTTAGTTTTGGCTTCGACTAAGTCTCCGGGAACCACGTTAGCTTGTAAGTACTGATAGCGAATTTCACGCAAGTTAGCTTGCTGCTGCACAGTGAGTGGCAACTGCTCAGCTTCCTCAATAGTGTGAGCTAACATTGGCGCTGTTTTTAATGAGTGAATATGTTTGGCAAGTTCGGCCATTGCCGCGCCGCGAGCGTCACCCCCTCCCATTGGCATCATGGCGGCCTGATCCCAATCACCTAACGCACTTAGATGCTCAAAATGGCTAATGCTTTGAAAGTGTTGAGTTAAGGTTTCATAGTGCGGGTTTGTGTTGCTGCTCATAATGTTTATTTCGATCGAAAGGTTTACGGCTATGCTAGCACGTAATTTTGCGTCCATTAAGCGCTAAAAAGCTTAGGTATGTCTCCAGTCTATGCTGTCAGTAGATCTACTCGCTAATTTATCCATCCAGCGTGCCATGAGTCGAAACCATAACGGGAAGTCAGTCATATTGAGAGCTATTGAGGTAGAGGATGAGTCATTAGGTTTAGACTGATTTAGTCGTTTTTACTCGTAGCATTTTAAAAAACGCATAAATTATTTGTGCATATAAATTCGTTTTTTGTGCTTATTAAATGGATTGAGCTAACGGGTTTGTGTGCTGGGCTATTGTAGCTTAAGGGTCAAATAATTAAGTGAAATTATGTGACCTATCAGCCTCCTCCCCCCACCTCATACTTTTGAACTATTATTCAGTCCTACTTTAAGTTATCACTATAGCGCTTGTTAACGAATTATTATCGGCGCGGGCGTGTGCTAGGTTTTATTTTGTGATTTAGTTGTTTTCACCAAAAAGAAATAATAAAAAAGTTTATAAAACTAAAAGCAGAGTGGGTCGCAGTGCTCGGTCTAATGTTTGAATTTTGGAGCAAAAATATGAAATTAACAAAAGTAGCTACGGCGTTAATCGCTTTATCTCTTGGCATGTCTGCAGGTGCTATGGCAAGTGAGCGATATGTTATTCAGGTCGATAATGATAAGAAAGGCGTGATTAAAGCTTTAGCTAAGAAAGTGGGGGGAGAGCTAAACCTAGAGGGCAATGGCTTTATTGCTGCGACATTTTCAGGCAAGGATTTAGCTCAGGTTAAAGGCCTATTAAATAACCCGCATGTTAGATTAGTCGAAGTGGATCAGCCCCGTTTCTTAATGTCATTTAGTGATGACGCAGCAAGTTACGCCATATGCGGTTAAGCAATCAAACGTCAACGATATTAGTTTTAATGCTAGTGCTGGTATGAAGGTCTGCGTTATTGACTCAGGCTTAGATAGAAGTAACCCTGATTTTGTTTGGAATAATATTGATGGTGATAACGATAGCGGCACAGATAGCTGGGACCAAAATGGTGGGCCACATGGTACTCATGTAGCCGGAACAATTGGTGCTGCAGATAACAGTATTGGCGTAGTGGGCATGGCACCGGGTGTCGATATGCACATCATCAAAGTGTTTAACGCTGATGGCTGGGGGTATTCATCTGATCTTGCCCATGCAGCAAATCTATGTAGCCAAGCCGGCGCTAACATTATTAGTATGAGTTTAGGTGGTGGAGGCTCCAACTCTACCGAGTCTAATGCATTCCAATCATTCAGTGATGCAGGTGGTTTAGTGGTCGCTGCTGCAGGTAACGACGGTAATAGTGTTAGATCTTATCCCGCGGGCTATCCATCAGTCATGATGGTGGGCGCCAATGATGCTAATGACGCGATTGCTGACTTCTCGCAATTTCCAAGTTGTACGACAGGCCGAGGTAAAAAGCAGCGCACCGACACCAGTATCTGTGTCGAAATTGCTGCAGGTGGTGTCGATACCCTCTCGACGTACCCCGCGGGGATGGCGACGGCTTCAAATATGAGTGTTGATGGCAATCCGCTAGCCAGCTCAGCAATGGAGAACGCGGGTTCTATAAATGGCAGTACTTACTTCATGGGCACCGCCGAAGCAATCGATTCAGGTGCGAATGGGAAAGTATGTGTTATCGATCGCGGCGTTATCTCATTCCATGACAAGGTGCTCAATTGCGAAACCTCGGGTGGTGTCGGTGCGATTATCATCAACAATGAACCTGGCATGCTTTATGGCACGTTAGGTGATACAAACGCTACGTCAATTCCAGCGGTTGGCGCAGCATTTGAGGACCGAGCATTGGTCGTAGGGGCGGCGAGTGCTGAGCTCTCAATTGGCACATCTGATTACGGCTTTATGAGTGGGACCTCAATGGCGACGCCTGCAGTATCAGGTATCGCAGCACGGGTTTGGTCTAATCATAATCAGTGTACAGGTGAAGAGATCCGTGCGGCACTCAACGCGAGTGCTAGGGATTCTGGCGCTAGCGGCCACGATGTCTACTTTGGACACGGTATTATTAATGCAGAGGCTGCAGATACATACCTGACTGCAAATGGTTGTGCAGGCGGTGATGGCGGGGGCGATCCGGGGGGCGATCCGGGGACGGGTGATGGACTGACCGTAACCACTAATCACTACAAGCAAAGAGGCGTTAAGATTGTAGAGCTGAACTTTAGTGGCGCAGCGGGTAACAATGTTGATGTTTACCGCAACGGTACTCAAATCGATACCGCCTCTAGTGCAGCGACCTATACCGACAGAATTACGACTAAAGGTGGCGGAACCTATACCTATAAAGCCTGTGATGCAGGAACATCAACTTGTAGCGCGGATGTCAGAGTCACTTTCTAAGTATTTATAATGCTACTCAACATAAGAAGGCCTGCAATTGCAGGCCTTTTTTATCGCTAAGGTGAGATTAAATCGGCTGTAAAATCGTCAGCGCAGGTTGCAGGTTTTTAGGCCAAATTTGATAAGCTTTATGGTGCTTAATCAATGAGGCTTTTTTATCACCTGGGCTCAACAATAAACCGTGTTGGTAAGCTGCTTTAGCGAATGTGGCTTCATCTGCACGCACGTATAAGGTAAGAGGTTTGATTAACTCATCACCTTGAATGCGTTGAGCCATCTGCTCATCTGAGATAATTAAGCTGTTACAGCCATCACTATCAAGTTTGAGCTTTTGGGTCACCTCTTGATCGGTAATGATTAACCACTCTTGGCTTTCTAGCTCAGCTAGCATGGCCTTAAGCGACTGGCCTAAACCCGATTGCTTGTCACTAATGTAGCTGTATTGAGCTTTAATTTTTTCTAGCAATGTTTTTAATTCGGCACCCGCCCCCATGCTGCGAGCCTGACGGATCCACAGGGTTAAATCATTGGCGACCAATTTTGAATAAGTGCGTTGCTTTAATGCGGTTACCATCCAGCTGCAAAGGAAGTGACTCTCAGCTGTAGGCGTTCTTACGCTACTACTTTTAGCGCTAGCTTCAGACAGTGCGTCTAGTCCTGCGATGGCGAACTCTAAAACAGCTTGGTTATAGGTGATATCTGACATTGTTTCTCCGCCGTGGTGATGTGATAAGTGAGACGGCGAGAGGATTATACCTAATGGCGTTGTAAGTATGAAATTTACTTGCTCGCTAAACGTATTTTTTCGATCGCTATCGGCGTTTAGCGAGCCGTTATTATCCATTATGGAATTAAACTGGCCGCAGTCATGATTAACTCTGGTGCCGGACGGACTCTAAAATTGGGGTTCACGTATTGAAAGTGTATTAAACCATCACTATCGGTTATATAGATGGCTGGTACAGGTAATACTAAACGTTGCTCACCCTGTGGTGTTTGCCATAGCTTATTTTCAAGTTTCAACTTGCTTAAATAACGATTGGTGACTTTCTTGCTAGTAAAATAAGCCAGACCAAATGCTTTACTGGCATGTAAGTCTGCATCAGATAATAAAGTGTATTTTAACTCATGTTCCGTCATCGACTCTTTAAGTTTAGCTGGAGTATCTGGCGAGATCCCAATCAGTTGAAATCCCATCTCAACCAGCTTAGGTTCAATCGCTTTGAGTTGCCCCATTTGTGAGTTACAAAATGGGCACCAACCACCGCGATAGAAAAATATCACACTTGGTTTACCTTGGGTGAGCTTGGCAAGATCACTGTTGCGATCATTAAGATCTTTAAGGCTAGCTGCCGGGATCGTTTGGCCATTCATCAGAGGCGTTACATTGAGCTCGTCGCTGGCAATAGGCTTAGCAAAAGTAGGTAAACAGAGCAGTAGTAGACTAATAGCTGCAAAGGTGTTTTTTAGCATGATTGTTCCTTTTCGTAGGCTAAAGATGGTACGTAGCTACCAGACCTTGAAAGTGTCACTTTAATTTCAATGCTGAAGGAATATGCATTTAGCGCAAAAAAGGCACCATTAGGTGCCTTTTTTGTTTATAAAATAATTCGATGTCCGTACTGCGATTATTTTATCTTCTTTATTTTTGCTGGTGATGCATTTTTTACCTTTACGCGGCGGCCTTGCATGTTTTTCTCTGCAATAACCTGTGCGCCAGCGTTATCGACACGCTGCTGTTTTTTAGCAAAACTGCGGCGTTTCTGTAGTTGTTTGATCAATAGATCGCGGCTACCCACTTCATAGCCAGGAATGCTAATGCGGCGCAGTTGCTGGCCAATTAACTTTTCAATATCGGCAAGAGTGCGCTCTTCTTCACGGCTCACAAAAGAGATAGCAACGCCTGATTTACCAGCACGACCTGTACGGCCAATACGGTGAACATAATCTTCTGCAAGGAAAGGCAGGTCGTAGTTAACTACGTACTCTAAGCCTTGAATATCAAGGCCACGAGCTGCAACTTCAGTTGCCACTAACACGCGCATCTTACCTTCTTTAAACTCACGTAGTGCACGACGACGGCTACCTTGTGCCTTTTCACCGTGAACAACCGCAGTTGGAATACCATCAAGGTTAAGCTCTTTTTCAAGTTTGTCGGCAGCGTCGCGAGTGGCAGTAAAGACGAGCACTTGTTGCCAGTTCTTTTTACCAATTAGCTCAGACAATAGTTCGCGCTTACGGCGCTGCTCAACAGGGTAAACTACTTGGCTAACAGTAACCGCGGTAGTGTTTTGCTTGTCGGCTGCAATGATATTTGGCTTAACCATCATAGTGTTTGCCAGCTGCTTTACTGCGGTAGAGAAGGTTGCCGAGAACAATAGGTTCTGACGCTTCTTATTGACCGCTTGTAGAATTTTTTGGATATCGGCACTAAAGCCCATATCTAGCATACGGTCGGCTTCATCTAAGACTAAAAAGTCGACGTTAGATAAGCTTAGGTTACAGGCAACGATATGCTCAAGTAGGCGGCCAGGTGTTGCGATAATAATATCTGCGCCGCGCTTTAGTTTAGTCGCCTGACTGTCCATTTTTACGCCACCTAAAATGGTGACGATTTTCATGTCGATGTACTTAGCGTAATCGTTAATATTGTCAGCGATTTGCGCAGCAAGTTCGCGCGTTGGGGTTAAAATTAATGCGCGAGCATTTGAGCGAGCGGTCGTGCTTGGGTTATCGAGCATTTTTTGCAAGATTGGCAGCGCAAAAGCGGCCGTTTTACCCGTACCTGTTTGGGCACTAGCAAGTACGTCTTGTCCGCGACGAACGGCAGGGATCGCTTGCTGCTGAATTGGTGTCATTTTTTCATAACCACATTCAGAGATTGCACGCAAAATCTCGGGAGCAAAACTAAAAGATTCAAATCTCATGATTGAGGAGTCCTATGTTCAACAATTCAATTGCTAACAGGTAACGCTAGCAGCTATCTATACCATTAAAATGGCGGTGGCGGAGTATAGCAAACTTTTAGGTTAAAACCTGCACTTTTTAGTTGTAGGCCTAGGGAGTGGCATAAAAAAAGCAGCGCCTAAACGCTGCTTGTTAGTTCGAACAGATAAAATGATTAGATAGCCGTGGTCACTTTATTTAGCCAAGTTAAATCATCACCTTGCATAAAAGGCGATAGTTTATCTTTAACTTGTTGATGATATTGATTAAACCAGTTGACTTCAGACTCGGTTAAATACTGTTTGTCGATGAGTCGCGAGTCCATAGGGATAAAGGTCATGGCTTCAAATTCAAGCATTTCCCGTTCGCTATTGGTTAGTGTTTGGCATGGACGCACAGCGATTAAGTTCTCTAATCGAATACCGAACTCATTGGCGCGGTAATAGCCTGGTTCATTTGATAACACCATGCCTTCGAGTAGGGCAACGTTTGAGCGCCCCTTAGCGATGCCTTGCGGACCTTCATGCACACTTAAATAGTGACCTACGCCGTGACCGGTACCATGGTCAAAGTCAAAGCCATGCTGCCATAAATATTGGCGAGCAAAGGAGTCTAGTTGCATACCGCTAGTGCCTTTAGGGAACTTAGCTTGGTCAATTGCAATGTGACCTTTTAATACTAAAGTGACCATCTTCCTCTGCTCATCGGTAATATCTCCAATGGCAATGGTGCGAGTCACATCTGTGGTGCCATCTAAATACTGAGCACCAGAGTCGACAAGATAGATGCTGTTCATTGTCATCTGAGCTGGGGTGCCATTATTGTGGTTATAGTGACACATGGCGGCATTGGCGCCTGTGGCTGAAATCGTATCGAAACTCGGCTCCTGGTATAAGGGATCGCTTAAGCGAAAGCTTTCCAGTTTATCTGCAAGTACGGCTTCATCGTATAGGCGATTAGCGGCAACTTCGCGATCTAACCAAGCAAGAAAACGGCTTACTGCCACACCATCACGGATATGACAGGCTTTCATGCCTGCAAGCTCAGCCTCGTTTTTCTGCGCTTTAGGTAAGGCGACCGGATCGATCCCAGCGATAAGCTGTGCGCCCGCCGCCTGAGTTGTAAGTTGCAGCCAAGCGTTACAGCTCTCTGGGCTTGCCAGCACTTTAGTGCCGCTTAGTGTGGCAAGTTCAGCTGCCAATTCTGACTCATTTTTAAAGCTAACCCCTTCACCCACATGCTCGAGGATGTTTTCTGGTAGCTTGTTTGTGTCAGTAAATAACAGCATATCGCCATTGGCGTGCAGTAATGCCGTTCCTAACACCACAGGTAGGCATGGGATATCTTTGCCGCGAATGTTGAGTAGCCAGCAGAAAGAATCTAAGGCTGAAATAATGGCAATGTCGGCGCCCTGTTTTTTGATCTCAGCGCCAATGGTTTTGCGTTTCTCTAGGCTGCTGCGACCAGCGCTTTGCGCGCTAAATAGCATGATAGGGTGGCTTGCTGGAGATGGTCTGTCAGTCCAGTGCAGATCAATTGGGTTCTGCTGGACCTGAGTGAGCTTTATTTGCGCTTTAGCAAGCTCGCTATGGGTGTGGTTAAACCAGGCTAGAGTATGCAGGCGGGCATCGAAGCCGACGTTAGCGTTCGTGCCAAGCTGCTCGATTAGCCACTGCGCCTGTGGCGTATCGTGAAGGCTTAAATACTCAAATAAATCGGCGTCTACTTGCTGGCGTACTTGCACGGTATAACGGCCATCGACAAAGATTGCCGCGCTGTCTTTAAGTATGATAATCGCGCCAGCTGAACCGGTAAAACCGCTGGCCCACAACATGCGCTCATTATGCTCTGGCACGTACTCGCCCAAGTACTCGTCGGCGCGTGGAATAATAAAAGCGTCCAGATTAGATTTAGCCATTTCAGTGCGAATCGCGCTGAGGCGTGCTGCAATAGTATTTGACATTCAAACTCCGTTATCAGCGTAAAAGCCGTGTTGTACTGGCTATAGGCTGTTTATTTTTGTACGAATTTAGCGCGGAGATTACCATAAAGCGCTTTTGCTTGGGAGGTTAAGAGCTGTAAATTTATCTGCGGGAGTCAGTATCTGTGTGAAGCTAATTGGACGAATTGTTTATTAAGCCAAGTGTTCATGTCACTATGGCTTAATATAAAAATTGGTTATAAACACAGCGCAATATTTACACTTTGCAGCATTAAGGAATACCTATTTTATGCCATTTAATGTTTGGATATTAATGCTAGCACAGGCATTTGCCATGAGTGCCACGCCTATGATGATGCTGCTCGGTGGCTTGATTGGCGCTGAAATTGCGCCATCACCTGAGTTGGCGACCCTGCCCATCGCCTCGATGGTGATAGGACTCGCCTTGTCTGTGCTGCCTGTCTCTAAGTTGATGCAGTGTTTTGGGCGTAAGCCGGTTTTTATCTGTGGCGCCTTAGTTGCGGCAATGTCTGGGCTGCTTGCGGCATTAGCGACATCTCAGCATAATTTCATTTTGTTCTGCGTTAGCGGCACATTACTTGGGGCTGCAGGTGCTGTGGTGCAGCAGTATCGATTTGCGGCTATGGAGTCGGTCAGTGAGGTTATGGCTGCGAAAGCAGCATCTAGAGTGTTACTTGGCGGCCTTGCTGCGGCAGTTATAGGACCCGAACTGGCTGTGTGGGGAGCAACCGTCTGGCAACAGGCCTATGTTGGTGCGTTTTTGTGCCTAACCGTCGTTAGCCTCATTGCAGCGCTAATTTTAAGTTTCTACCGAGAGCCTAAACTCGAACAAGCCTTAGAAAATAAGACTGAAAAAGTTGATGCTAGACCGTTAATGAACATATTAAGCCAATCACAGATCTGGGTTGCCATTGCGGGGGCGACCCTAGGCTATGCCATGATGAGTTTTGTTATGACGGCAACGCCGCTGCATATGCATCATGTTGAGCATCACTCCCTCGCCGATACAAAATGGGTGATCCAAAGTCATATTATCGCGATGTATTTACCTTCGTTATTTAGCGGCATACTCATTGCCCGTTTAGGGGTATCTAAGATGATGTTATTGGGTCTTTGCGCTTACCTTATCACCATAGTGACAGCGATTATGGGGCGGGATCTACTTAACTACTGGGCTGCGCTAGTACTACTTGGTATAGGCTGGAACTTCCTATTTGTAGCCGGTACAGCCTTACTCCCACGCTGTTATAGCAAGAGTGAGCGCTACAAGGTGCAAGCATTTAACGACACGTTTGTATTTGGTGCGCAGGCGCTGGCATCACTCAGTGCGGGCTTAGTGATCCATAAGCTAGGTTGGAGCGTGTTACTGGTCAGCTGTTTGCCTTTGATAGCCGCACTGCTAGTCCTTATCGCTTGGTGGAAGTGGTGCCGAGTAAAAGCTGTATTTGATCAATAAGTGCTGAATTGAGCTTGAGCAATCTTGGGAAATCGTGTCGATAACTATAGAGTAATTGCTCAATATTAACGCGGTTAACGTTTATTCTAAACCCCAGTGTAGGGTTGTAAGTCTTTATTATGTTAGAATTTTATTTGTTCGTGGGGATGGGTATTAGTCGTGGTATAACCGTGTCATTGGGGGCTGAGTGCAAACATTAACAATCGATATTAGTGGGTCGAAAGCCTTATTTGAGATAAAAATTCAAGGCCGAATCGAGCAGTACAAAATCGCTGTGGCAGATAGCTTTAACATAGATAGTTTAAATACTCAGATCATAGAGCTAGAGCAAGATTATGGCTTAAATGACTACGCGCTAGGCATTGCGCTTCCAGGGTTAGTACAGGAGCAGCAATTAGTTTCATGTCAGTCGTTACCCGGGCTTAAGGGCTTAAATGCCGATAAGTTAATGACTAAAGCTGCGCGTATACTGATTGCCAATGACTGCGATGCTGGCTTACAGGCGCTGATAGACCCTAAGCAAGTATGTGAGCTACTCGTTATGTGCGATATGGGTATTGGTATGTCTATTGCGATTAATGGCGTACCTTTTACTGGTGCCTCTGGAATGGCTGGTGAATTGGGGCATTGTCGTTTGATGACCGAGTCGGGAGAGTTTAGTCTGGAGCAGCTATCGAGCGGCGCGGCAATCAAACGTCGCAATATAGTACGTAATGAAGATCTCACTCGAGCTGGTGGTTATATTGGCACCAGCTTAGCTTGGGTTGTAAATCTATTTAACCCATCACGGATCCATCTTGCGGGGAATTTGATGAGCAACCCCCACTACTATCAAGGTTGCTTGGCTTCTATAAAAGAGATGGCTTTAGCGATCCCTATGGCACAAGTGAAAGTTAATCGTGTTGATGACCGCGAGACTATTGTTTGTCGTGGTTTAAAAGTGATGCTGGCTAAATAGTGTTTAGATGAATCAGACGCTACTGTCTGTGAATGGATGTGGCAGCATTTTTGGTGTCACGCTATTATTTCACTATCTTCATTTATTAGTCCTTTAATACAGTCCTTTAATATAGCTCTTTAATATAGCTACTTAATTAAGTTCCTCCATGTTCCTCAAAATTAGTCCTCCTAATTGCGATCAAAACTGATTACTGGGATCGATAATTATTTGCATTTTGTCCTATTTATTACTGACGCTTTGTATATTTTATGCTAGAAAGTGGGTCATAAAAGTGTGTCATTGTCATTGGTTCAAATGAATGAGCCTTGTTTAGGTTTAAATATAAATAATTAAGTGAAGGGTAAGCATATGACCTTAGGTGTTGGCGGTTCTACCGCAGAGCAGGAATTAGCAAAATTAACGAATATGACTCAAGGTGTTGAGGCTATAAGTCGTGAAGAGTACCAAGCTCGTATCGCTAAAGCGCAAGCTATTATGAACGAGCAAGGAATTGCCGCTATTTACCTTAATGCAGGCACTAACCTTTACTATTACACCGGTACACGTTGGTATGCCAGCGAGCGTATGGTGGGGGCGATTCTTCCAGCTAAGGGATCGCTTGAATATATTGCACCAGCGTTTGAAGTTGATACCTTAAATGGTTACATGGTCATTGGCGGTAAAGTTAATACTTGGCAAGAAGATGAAAGCCCGTTTGCATTGTTCGGTAATGTACTGGCGAACATGGGGATCACATCGGGCGATATTGGCATTGATGAGTCAGCAGCCTTCTTTATTTTCGATGGCGTACGCCAAGAGCATCCTCAATATAACTATGTTAATGCTAAGCCTGTAACAGCGGGTTGTCGCATGATCAAGTCGGCTGTAGAAATAAGCCTGCTACAACGCGCTAAAGATATGACAATGGAAGTGCATAAAGCGGTAGCGCGTATTTTGCATGAAGGTATCACCACTAGCGAAGTGGAAGCCTTTATCAATGCTGCACATATTAAGGTTGGCATTCCTGCGGGCTCTTACTTCTGTATCGTGCTTTTCGGTGAAGACAGTGCTTACCCGCATGGCGTTAAATCACCAAAGGCGCTAGAGCTTAATGATACGGTATTGATTGATACAGGTTGTCAGCTACATGGCTACAACTCAGATATTACTCGAACCTACGTATATGGTGAGCCTAGCCCACGTCAACGTGAGTTGTGGCAGTTTGAGCAAGACTCACAAATAGCTGGGTTTGAAGCTGCGCAAATAGGTGCAACCTGTGCCAGCGTTGACCGCGCAGCGCGTGATGTACTAGAAGCTGCTGGTTTTGGCCCTGGTTATGATGTACCGGGTCTGCCACACCGTACTGGTCATGGGGTTGGTTTAGATATTCATGAATGGCCTTATTTGGTACTGAACGATCACACTCCACTTGCAGCCGGTATGTGTTTCAGTAACGAGCCAATGCTGTGTGTACCAGGCGAGTTTGGGGTACGTCATGAAGACCACTTCTATATGACTGAGAATGGCCCAGTTTGGTTTACAAAGCCAGCTCACTCAATTGACGACCCATTTGGCTACGAAGCGTAAATTGCTAAGCTAGATTATCAAAGAGTCATCAAAGACGCCTCGTTATAAGTAATGAGGCGTCTTTTTTATGTCGCAAGGGTTATGTGTACCGGGTAAGTTTGGCGTGCGCCATGAAGACCATCTATTTATACAAGAGTATATGACAGAGCAAGGCCCTGTGTGGTTCACAAAGCCAGCGCACTCAATCGACGACCCATTTGGCCACGAAGCGTAACGTTTCAAATTAATTTCAAACAGAAAGCCCGAATAGCTAACTATTCGGGCTTTGTTTTCTCGGACAAATAGCCAGTTCGATTAATCGATACTGATTAGCTCAACATCAAAAATTAGGGTTGAACCTCCTGCGATTTTGCCTGCACTGCGGTTACCGTATGCCAATTCACTTGGTATAAAGAAACGCGCTTTCTCACCAACCACCATCAACTGTACGCCTTCGGTCCAGCCTTTGATTACACGGTTAAGTGGAAAGGCAATGGGCTCTCCACGATCTACTGAGCTGTCGAAAACAGTGCCGTCAATCAAGGTGCCATGATAATGTACGGTTACAGTATCGCTTGCTTTCGGGTGCACAGTGCCAGTACCTGGTTCAAGCACTTGATATTGCAGGCCTGAAGCTGTGGTTGTTACGTCATCTTTTAGTTTGTTATCGGCTAAGAAAGCACTGCCGATAGCGATATTCTCTTTGGACGCCTTTTGGTTGTTCATAGAGGAGAAAAAGTAGAAAACAACACAGGCAATAATCACAACAGCTAAAATAACTTTCATTTTTGAATCACTTTGGTTTGATTAGACACTCATGATAACGAATCCCTCTCTAGAGGTAAATCCGTGCAGAAAATCGTGGTTAAGCAGAGCTTAATTGGGATGCAAACCTTAAGTTTACTCACTTAAGTCAATAGTGCTGTTAATGTCTTTGAATAAACAAGGTAAATCAGCCCGAGATTTAAGCTGATAGTAAGCCATAAGATAAACTTAAACCGACCTTTAGATGACTTGTGCCTGAGCCATTGTTGAGCCAGTAGTGCTCCTGGCCAGCCGCCTAATAAGCTTAATAGGTGTAGTTTAAATTCGCTGACGCGCCATCGATTTTTACGTGCTGAACGCTTATCCCAGCCGTAGGCGATAAACGTCACAAGACTTGTAATGATAAAATAGAGCAAAAGCCAGAGTGGGATATGTTGTTGTGAGTAACCGAAGCTCAAGATACAGATAAAGCTTAGGGCGACTCCAATGCTGAAGCGACTGCGTGAACTGGTGAACTTTCGGCTAGGTTTGACCTCGCCTGTACTCAGCAATTGCACTCGCTGGGCTTGTAATTTGCCTTGTCTATCTTTGCTCTGGTGAAACTGGACTCGATTGCCCGCTTGTGGCCGTGGGCTGTTATTGACGAGGGCTGAGATGTGTAAAAATACTTGCAGTTTTTGCCCTGGGATTTGGATAAAGCCAAAGCCCTTAGTATCATCCCAACTGTCTATTGTGCCACGTGTTATGCCTACTTTTGTCATCGAGTTCATTTGCTTCTATTGGCAGGACGATTGTTGAGTTAAATTGTCACTCTAGTTTACGGTCATTGAGGCTGTTGATTACAAAGCCAGTTAACAAGACTCGTCAGTGCAGCACTCTTCTTGCAAGAATTGTATTAGGCCATCTAAGCAGTCAAATTGTGGAATGCAATGCAGTACACGCCCCTCTCTATGTTGCTTGACCAAGCCTGCAGACATTAAACTTGAAAGGTGATGAGACAAGGTAGAGTTTGGGATCTGTAACAATTCTTGTAGCTGGCCTACCGGCAGCCCTTTATGGCCCGCTTTGACAAGACATCTAAATAGGGTCAAGCGCGTTGGGTGACCCAGCTCTTTTAGGGCTTTGGCGGCAATTTCAGTGTCCATATTCAGTGTCCATATTCAGTGTCAAAATTTAGTGGCTATAGTCAGTGGCTATATGCAGAGTCGATCTAGAGTGGCTATTTTTAGCGTTTAAATTCAGCGTGTAGATTAAGTATTTTAGTTAACGCAGCTTAAAAACAATGACTATGTTTCTGTATTATTCGAAATGATAGCAGGAAAACAGCGACCGACAAGTGCTATTTGTATCGGTCGAGAACTTTTGCTTTTTTAGGTTAGTTTTTCGCAGGTTTTTCTGAGATCCAAAGTTTGATAGTACCTTGCACGACGACAACCCCATCTGTGTCATAGGCGGTGACAGGGACTAACATATCACCTGGAGTCCATTGCTCAGGCTTCACCTGTGCAATACAAGTTATATCGCTGCCAGCCTTAGCGGTGTAGTCCACGCTCATCCCCTTTGGGATCCATCTTAAGTGATGTGGAATAGAAGCCTCAGCCATCACGCCCATTGCCATCTCAAGTCCGTTACAGATCGCAATAACGTGTACAGTTTGGATATGATTGTGTACTGCTTTGCGCTTTTTTATCTGACAGACACAGCGATTCACATTTAATTCACTGATGATGGGCTTTACTGTGCCAAAATAAGGAGCCATACGGCTCACCATTAGCGAGAATATTTTATTGCCAAATGGCAACCGAGTGACACGGTTATAGAGAGACATGACTTTAGTGGGCTTGTTATTAGTATTGATGTTGCTCATCAGTTGCTTGTCCTTGTATATCTTACGTGGTTCTTACTGGTCGGATGAGGTTAACATTGAATTAACAATAAATGCCAGCCGTAGGTTAATTTAGCTTTAGAAAAGTAAACTTCATTTCCTTTTTTATGGAAATGGGACGTATAATTTTGCCGACAAAAAGTTTTGTGTGAATTAAGGAATAAAGTGAATTATTTAAAGACCTACCTTAAAGGGATGGCAATGGGAGCCGCCGATGTGGTTCCTGGTGTTTCAGGCGGCACTATTGCCTTTATTACCGGGATCCTCGATCCGCTATTAGAAAGTATAAAGAAGATTAGACCCTCTTTATTGACTGTAATAAAAGAGCAAGGTGTAAAAGCCGCTTTCATGCATATTAATGGTCCGTTTTTAGTGTGTGTTTTTGGCGGGATCTTAACCAGTATCCTTACCTTGGCTAAATTGATCACTTATCTGCTAGATACTCATCCAATTCCTGTGTGGTCGTTTTTCTTTGGTCTTATCGTTATCTCAGTTGTGCACATGCTTAAGCAGGTACGGGGGATCACCATAGGACGTTTAGTATTATTTGTTTTAGGCGTTGTTTTTGCGTGGGGTATTACCATGCTAAACCCTATAGCGCTTGAAATGACTTATCTGAATGTCTTTCTTGGTGGCTGTATTGCGATTACCGCAATGATTTTGCCTGGGATTTCAGGCAGCTTTATATTGTTACTCCTGGGGTTATATACGCCAGTGATTGGCGCGGTGAAGAACTTTGACATTGCGATTATGGCGACCTTTGCCGCAGGTGCGGCAATCGGCATACTCAGTTTTAGTCACGTATTGTCAGCGCTGCTGAGAAAGTATCATGACGCCACGTTGGTATTTTTAACGGGCTTGATGCTGGGTACCTTAGGTAAAATTTGGCCTTGGAAAGAGGTGCTGACTTTTCGCGAAAACTCAAAAGGCCAAATGGTGCCGCTTGATGAGCGTATCATTTCGCCAATGCAGTATGAACACCTTACCGGTCAACCTTCGTTGGTGATTTATGCCGTTATCGCCATGTTTGCCGGTATTTTATTGGTATGGGGCTTGGAGCGTTTTGCGCAAAAGAGCCGTTAAGCATATTGTTAGTTAAGATTACTAGTTAAGTAAGTACTTGAAACGCCAGCATAATAGCTGGCGTTTTTTATGTGTCCTTATTAATATAAATTGTAGCAAAAGTGATCTTTGTGTAAGTTGGAAACGTAAGTACTTCTTAATAGAGGAGTTTGACCATGAGCCAATTTAATCCAGATAAAATCCAAATCGGAATTAGTGCCTGTTTACTCGGAGAGAAAGTACGTTTCGATGGTGGTCATAAAGCGTCGAGTTATTGTCGTAAAGAGATTGCTGAGCATTTTCATTACGTGCCAGTTTGCCCTGAAATGGCGATTGGCATGGGGGCGCCAAGAAAATCGATTCGCCTTGAAAAAGACGGTGACGTCATCTTTGTAAAAAGCGCTGATGGTTCGGTGGATGTGACTGACAAATTGAACGCATTTAGCGAGAAAAAAGTTGAACAATTGGATTTTTTGGGCGGTTATATCCTGTGCGCTAAGTCACCGACTTGTGGTATGGAGCGGGTGACTGAATATAAATATGGGACGAATAATGGCTGGAAATCTGGCATTGGTGTTTACGCTAGAAAATTAATGGAGCGATACCCTTTATTGCCTGTTGAAGAGGAGGGGCGGCTGCATGATTTACGGATCCGTGAAAACTTCTTTACTCGCGTTTATGCCTATCATGACTGGCATTGCTTAAAAGTATCAGGCTTTACCAAAAGTAACCTCCTCGATTTTCATGCTCGTTATAAATATATGCTAATGGCACATAATCCCAAACTATATAGAGAACTCGGGCCTTTACTAGCCGATTTGACTGGCGACCTTGAGCAAATCGCCAACGATTACTTTACTGGCTTTATGCAGATCTTAAAGATCAGAGCGACCCGTAAAAATCACACGAGTGCGCTGCAGCATATCCAAGGTTACTTCAAGAAGCATTTATCGAGTGCTCAAAAGTCTGAGCTGAGCGAATCCATCCTTAAATATAACCAAGGCTTACAACCTATTTTGGTGCCGATGACGCTTATTAATCATTATCTAAGAGAGTTTCCAACGCCTTATATTGAAAACCAAGTCTATCTAAACCCGCACCCTCAAGAGCTAAAATTACGCTATGCCTATTAGAGATGATATTTGAGCACAGGAGAGACTAATGAGTGAGCATCAGCAACCATTTGGTCACGCCTTGATTTGGTTTAGAAATGACCTGCGTTTACAAGATAACCAAGCCTTAATGGCTGCTTGTGAGTATGCAAGCAGTCGCGGTGCCAGTGTCAGAGCGTTATTTTTAGCTACACCAACGCAGTGGCAAGCCCATGATGTCGCACCGATCCAATTAGACTTTATTGAAAGGCAGCTTAACTTGCTTGCTGTAGAGCTTGCCAAGCTCGGGATCCCTCTCGATGTTTGTCATCTAGAGACTTTCGATGAGATCCCTCAATGGTTAGGCAGATACATCAATGATTGGCAGATTGAAAAAGTCTTTGCCAGCAGTGAGCCAGAATTTAACGAGCAGCAACGAGATCATGCTGTCGCAGTATCCGGGATTAATATTGAGCTTTACCAGCAGCATTGCCTGCTGGCACCTCTTAGTGTGCTTAATCTATCGGGGGCGATGTATAAGGTTTTTACCCCGTTCGCAAAAAAGTGGCGTCAAATTGCGGCACAAAATCAGATAACGACTTTAGCTAAGCCACAAGCGGTATCGGCAGCGCTACCTAAACCTAATCACTTAAACTTGCATTGTGAAAAACAGTCGAGCCAAGCATGGACAGCGGGTGAGGAAGCGGCTCAAGAGCAGTTACGTCAATTTGCAAACCACAAGTTGGTCGACTACCAAAAGACCCGAGACTTTCCCGCGCTTGATGGAACCAGTCAAATCTCTGCATATCTGGCGATAGGCGTGCTTAGCCCGCGCCAATGTGTGCAAGTATTGCTAAGCCATTTTCCAGATGCCCTCGTTCACGATGAAAGCCCCGCTCGATGTTGGCTCAATGAACTCATTTGGCGTGAGTTTTACCGTCATCTGCTGGTGGCTTTTCCAAGACTATCCAAGCAGGGCAATTTCAACCTTCTCGCCAATAACATTGCTTGGCGTAATAATCCGCAAGAATTTCAAGCCTGGTGTGATGGGCGCACCGGTTACCCACTGGTTGATGCGGCTATGCGGCAACTCAATCAAACGGGCTGGATGCATAATCGCTTACGTATGGTCACTGCGAGTTTTTTAACCAAGCATCTGCTTATCGATTGGCGTTGGGGGGAGGGGTATTTTAAACAAAAGTTGATCGATGGTGATTTAGCGGCGAATAACGGCGGCTGGCAATGGTCTGCGGGGACCGGGTGTGATGCTCAGCCCTATTTTAGGGTGTTTAATCCTATTTCTCAGTGCGAAAAGTTTGATCCAACAGGCGCTTTCATCCGTAAGTATTTACCTGAGCTAGATGGCGTAGATTTGAAATTAATTCATAAGCTTAAAATGCCATCACCTGCGCAGCTTTTTGATAGTAGCTTTTATGTTCCACCCGTTTATGTTCCACCCATAGTCGAGCACAAGTTTGCTAGAAATAGAGCTATCGCCGAGTTATCCGTAATGAAGCGTTCTACAAGCAAAGAATTCGTTAACACTGGCACTGTGGATTTAGATAAGGAGATTTTTGGATGATGTCCAATATTGAAGTGTTCACCTCAGATAAGACACCTTGTGATGTCAGTGACCAGCTTGCCGATGAGAAAGTACTCGTTGATAACTTTATTGCTTTGTATCAGGTGCTTAATAAAGATAATTTGCATCAGTTAGCACAAGTCTATAGTGAAGATATTCAGTTTAGCGATCCGCTGCACCATGTGTCTGGTCTTGCAGCGCTTACCGAGTATTTCGGTAAACTTTATCAGAATATCGATTTCATCCACTTTGATATCCATCAGGTGATACATGCCAAGGGAGCTGCAACGCTCATATGGACCATGAAGTTTGTACACCCTAAACTTAATGGCGGCGCAGAGATCTCAGTCGAAGGGGTCAGTTTACTTGGGCTTGAGCGCAAAATTACTCAGCATCAGGACTTCTTCGATGTGGGCGCGATGTTATACGAGCACATTCCTTTGCTCGGCAGTGCAGTGAAGATGATTAAGGCTAGGGCTTCAACATGAACGCGGCCACAATCTCACCCAAGGATCAAAAAAGCGTGCTGATTACTGGAGCAAGCTCTGGCATTGGTTTGCAGTTAGCAAAAGACTACTTAGCCGATGGCTGGAAGGTATTTGCTTGTGGACGTAATCAGCAGGCGTTATCTCAGCTACATGGGGCTGAAAAGCTTATATTTGACATAACAGACAATGAACAGGTTGCAGCACAAGCGATTAAAGTGAAGTCGCAACTATCGCGCCCGCTAGACTTAGTTATTTTAAACGCGGGTAGTTGTGAATACATAGATGACGCACTCAATTTTGACGGTGAGCTTTTTGAACGAGTGATCCGTACTAATCTGATTGCCATGGGTTATTGCTTATCGGCATTTACCTCAATGATTGCAAAGGGCGGCAGGTTGGCTTTAATGGGCTCAAGTGCTGTGTATTTGCCTTTTTCGCGCGCTGAAGCTTATGGTGCATCTAAAGCCGCCGTGCAATATTTAGCAGCGACTCTTGCTATCGACCTAAAGCCACACAATATCGGTGTGAGCGTTATTTGCCCCGGCTTTGTTAAAACCCCGCTAACGGATAAAAACAATTTTTCAATGCCGATGCAGCAAACGCCAGAGCAAGCATCACAGGCGATTCGCAGCGGGCTAGAAAAAGGAGCGCGAGAAATTCATTTTCCGAAAAAATTCACCTTACTTCTAAAGCTCATCTCGTTACTCCCAAGAAGCCTATGGGAGAGATTAAATCGTCCCCCACATTCGGCTTCGCCTGAACCTTTGACGGCCCAAGCTAAAAGTACACCGTCTATAAATACAGAGCTTGAAAATACAGAGTCTATGAATACAGAATCTACAAATGCGAAGTCTCAGAATGCAGAACAACAAGCAGATAAGCCAACAGCCGCTAAAAAGGTACGCTAATGAATATCGTAGAAAATAATAAGCAGCGTAAAACAATAGCGATTGTAGGTACCGGGATCTCGGGGCTCACCTGCGCGCATATTTTATCTAAAAAGCACGACGTCACAGTATTTGAAGCGAATGACTATATTGGCGGCCACACTGCTACGGTCGATGTTGAAGTCGCGGGAAAGCAGTATGCTATTGATACAGGGTTCATCGTGTTTAACGACCGCACTTACCCAAGGTTTGAGCAACTTTTGGCAAGGATAAATGTTAACGCGCTGGCCACAGAGATGAGTTTCAGTGTACATAATGCCAATACTGGACTGGAGTACAACGGTAATACCTTGAGCTCTTTATTTGCTCAAAAGCGTAACTTATTTAGGCCTAAGTTCTGGTCATTTATTTTAGAGATTTTAAGATTTAATAAGCTCTGTAAACAAGCTTTTGCCGACGATAGCTATGAATATCAAACATTAGGTGAGCTATTAGATGCGAAGGGGTTTAGCGACTTCTTTAGTGAGCATTATATTTTGCCGATGGGCGCGGCTATCTGGTCATCCAGTATTGACGATATGCGCGCTTTTTCACTGCGTTTCTTTATTCAGTTTTTTCAACATCACGGTTTATTAAATATTGCCGACAGACCGCAATGGTATGTGCTTGAAGGGGGCTCTCGCAGCTATATCCCTGATCTAATCGCCCCCTTTAAAGAGTCGATTCATTTAAATAGCCCTGTCACAGCGATAAAGCGAACTAACAAGGGAGTTGAGTTAAAAATTGATCAAGGTGAGTGGCAGGAGTTTGATGAGGTGGTTTTGGCCTGTCATAGCGACCAGGCCTTAAACATGCTTGAAGATGCTACTGGCGATGAGCAGCAAGTGCTAAGCCAATTGGCTTATCAGAATAATGAAGTCGTCTTGCACACAGATGAAAAGCTCATGCCTGAGCGAAGCGCTGCATGGGCAAGCTGGAACTATCGCTTAGACGGTAATACTCAGCGCCAAGCATCTGTAACCTACAATATGAACATTTTGCAGCGTTTGCCAGCATCGGCTCCGACATTTTGCGTGACATTAAATCAATCAGAGTTGATCTCACCAGATAAGGTACTGCGTACTTTTAATTATGCGCACCCGGTTTTTAATGAGCAGAGCATGCGAGCTCAATCTCAGCGAGAACTGATTTCAGGTGTTAACCATACCCATTTTGCGGGGGCATATTGGTACAACGGTTTTCATGAGGACGGTGTACACAGTGCATTTGATGTATGTGAACACTTTGGGATGCGTTTATGAGCCATGCGCTAAAGACATTGGTCAGCGGTGTCTATACAGGCAATGTCATGCACCGACGTTACCAACCAAGTCATCATGGATTTAATTATCCGATGGCGATGCTTGGTATCGATCTTGATGAATTAAACCAATTAGAAAGCATGAGCTGGGTATTTTCATCTAAGCATTTTGCGCCGCTAAGGTTTAAGCAAACTGACTACTTGAATCAGATGGTGGCAGAGCAACCGGATTTAAAAACCCGAGTATTGCTTAAGACATCAGAGCTTGGTGCTAATCAGGCTTGTAATAGGGTGGTATTTGTCGGCCAAGTTCGTCACTTCGGTTTCTACTTTAGCCCGATAAATTGCTTTTTCTGTTACAGGGATACTAAAGCGAAATACTTACTCGCTGAGGTGAGCAATACACCTTGGAATGAACGCCATTACTATTTGATTGACCTTGAAAAGCCTGAGCCAACAGATAAAGCGTTTCATGTCTCGCCCTTTATGGACTTGAATATGAAATATATATGGCGGATTAAGGCGCCAGCTTCAGACGTTAGAGTCGGGATTGAAAACCGTAATACGCAGAAACTGTTCGATGCCAATTTATGCTTATTTAAGCGAGAGATGAGCGCTCAAAATTTAAAGGCAATGCTGCTTAAGTTTCCTTTTATGACCTTAAAAATCGTTCAGGGGATCTATTGGCAAGCACTAAAACTGTTTATTAAGCGCGTGCCATTTATTGGCCACCCAGATAAGCCAGCGGAGAAATCATAATGGAAAATATAACCACTAAACACAATCTGGCTACTGAGCGCTTGCCTGATAGCCTCGCAAGAAAGTTACTCCTCAATGTGCTGCCAGGTTTAGCTGAGGGCCACTTAAGTCTTATCGATGGTGAAAACAGTTATGAGTTTGGCCGCAAAGAGTCTGACTTACATGCCACGATAGTGGTGCATAAACCCCGTTTTTATCGCCAAGTGTTATTGTCGGGGTCCATTGGCGCTGGTGAAGCTTATATTCAAGATCACTGGTCTAGCCCTGATTTAACGAAAGTCGTGCAGCTATTTGCTCGAAATTTGCCTCTACTGGATAAATTAGAGCAAAAGTTATCATGGTTGACCGCGCCATTTAGCCGCTTATCGCATCTGGTTAATCGTAATACTGAAGCGGGGTCAAAGCGTAATATTCTTGCCCATTATGATTTAGGTAATGAGATGTACCAGCAGTTTCTCGACCAAGAGATGTTGTATTCCAGTGCCTTATATCCTCATAGCGGTGCAACACTTGATGAAGCGCAGCAACATAAGCTTAAGACCATTTGTGAGCGCTTAGATTTAACGCCAGGGCAAACTTTACTGGAGGTCGGAACCGGTTGGGGAGCATTGGCTATCTATGCTGCTAAGCATTATGGGGTCAAGGTGACGACCACCACCATCTCCGATGCACAGTTTGAGTATGCGAAAAACCGTGTTGAGCAAGAGGGGCTAGAGGATAGTGTTAGCTTACTTAAAGATGATTATCGTATTTTAACGGGTGAATTTGACCGAGTGGTTTCTATTGAAATGATTGAAGCCGTAGGGCATGAATATTTGCCCGGTTTCTTTAAAAAGCTACAAAGCTTACTTAAACCGAATGGGCGTTTACTTATTCAAGCGATTACCATTGCTGATCAGCGTTACGATAGCTACCGTAAAGGGGCTGATTTTATTCAGCGCTATATCTTCCCGGGAGGTTGCTTGCCTTCGGTGACCCGTATGACCAATGAGCTGACTAAGCATACCGACTTTGTCACTTGGTCGGTGGACGATATGGGGCTAGATTATGCTAAAACCCTAAAAGATTGGCACAATAACTTCGATGCGGCATTGCCGCAAATAAAAGCGCTTGGCTACGGCGACGACTTTATTCGTATGTGGAAGTTTTATCTAAGCTACTGTGAGGGCGGATTTTTAGAAAGAACGACTAGCACAGTGCATTTGGTCGCAGTTAGACCGCAGTACCGCTTACTGTCATAACCGCTAGCTCTTAAGGGCGTTTGATATGTTATCAGTACAATCGATAAAGCGTGGCAGTGAGTGCTTAATACTGTTTACAGCGGTTGCACCTGTTACATTCGTTGCAGTGCTAGCCGCTAGCTGTTGAGGGTATTTGGTATGTTAATTAGTACAATCGATAAAGCGTGGCAGTGAGTGCTTAATACTGTTTACAGCGGTTGCACCTGTTACATTCGTTGCAGTGC